>CBDULG010000200.1:0-6042 GCA_965367985.1 uncultured Rhodocyclaceae bacterium | reverse complement strand
CCGCGTCGCCGACCTCAAGCCAGGCGATCAGGCCGGCGAGAGTGCGCTCATCGCCGTGGGCGTGCTCAGCGGCGGCGTCGAACTCACCGGCATGATCACGCTGCCTGCCGCCCCCGAAGGCGTGGATGCACGCACCGATGACGCCGTTTTGCTCTCGTGGGCAGGTCGAAACGCGATGCTGCATGATCTGCGCAGCGGCGCGACGCTGACGCAATGGGAACACGACGAGGTCGTTGAAGACGCGCTTGTCGCCGCGCAGCGGCATGTCGTCTCACGCGATGCAGGCGGTGCTGTGTGGTTGTGGGGCGGTGCGCAAGCCGCGCGTTCGCTGGCGTCCGATAACGTGGCGGGAATCGCGCTCGATATCGACGGCCGGCAAGTGCTCGGTTGGGGGCCTGATGGCGTGCAGCGTTGGACGTTGCCGACCGGCGAATCACGTGGCCGTCTCTCGCTGGACACGCCGATTGCCGGCGCGCGCTTCATTGGAAATGACGACGTGCTGCTGTGGAGCAAGGACGGGCAGTTCTGGCGCTGGCGCAGCGGCGATAATCGCGCCGAAACGACATGGCAGACCGGGTGCGCTGTGCGCGGTGTGGACCTCGCCGCGGGGCCGGACAGCGCGCTGAGTTGGTGCGACGGTGCGCTGGCGCGCCACGATCTTGCGCGGGGGCGGGTGGCCGTGCATTGGCCATCGCCCGAGGGCGTCGACGGTGCGCGTTTCTTGCCGGATGACGGCGATCGTAGAAACGTGGTGTCGTGGAATGCGGCGCGTGGCCGTGTGCGGGTGTGGAGCGCAACCACCGGCACGCCGCTTTTCGACAATACCGCGGCGCGCGACAGTGACAACAGCATCTCGCACGTCCTGCCCACGCCTGACGGCTCGCGCTTCATCTCCAGCGGGGGTGGCGGCAATATTGTCTTGTGGGATGTGGCGGACGGCGCGGCCGCTGCACGGGGCCGCCATGACAAGGCCGAGGCCACAGTGTCGACAGCGATCACCCCGGACGGCACGCGAGTGCTCGCCTGGAGTTCGACCGCCGGTGCGCGACTGTGGGACACCAATACGATGACGCCGCTGAGTCTTCCGTTGCAGCACCTCAGCCGCATCAGCGGCGCCGCGTTCTTCGACTCGGGGATGGGCATCGTCACCTGGTCAGACGACGCCAACGTGCGGGTCTGGCGACGCAAGCCGGCGGCCGAACTGACCGCGCCGGTTTCCTCGCCGCCGACGGCTGAAATGATCGCGACGCCGTCAGCGCCTGACGAGGCACTCAAAGTGCGCCTCGACGAACTCGGTCTGCATGGCTACGAGGTGCTCGACCGGGCGGACGACAACACATTGGTCGCCGCCGGCCCGCTGGCGCGTCGCCTCGGCCCCGGCGACGTTCTCTCGCCACCGCTCACACTCAACGAGGGTGTCTCCAACGGCGCGTTGCTTGCCGACGGGCGCGTCGTGTTGTGGGGCAACACCACCGTGCAACTCTGGGACGCCATCTCCGGCCAGCCGCTCAGCGCACTGCTGCGCTCCGATGTGCTCTATCCCGAATCTGCACAGGTCGACGGCGGCTTGCTGACCTCGGATGGTCATCGCGCGCGGCAGTGGCGTTGGCCCGTACCCGCCATCGGCCAGGCGACGCCGCCGCAATGGCTCGCTTCAACCAGTGCGACGCAGATGGACGCGCAGGGCGCGATTTCGGTGATGAGCCGCGACGAATGGTGCGCAGGTCTAGGCGCGGAGGGCGTCCGACCGGCCGGATGCTGACTGCCCGCCAGAGCAGGATTCATTCGGCCATAGGCATCGGCAACGGCATTGCGGGACGAGTCCTGCTCTGCCGCCACCGCTCAGCCGGCCTGGGCCGCGCTCAGTGCGTGGTAACGCGCGGATTGACTACTCCACTGATTCGCTCACCGCACCTGTACTAGCGAGTCCGACCAGGCGCCGATCCAGTCGCCACCGTCGTCCCATACGCGTACCTGCAATTGGTGGCGGCCGCGAGAGATTTGCGATTGTTCGTCCTGACCGTTCCAGCGTTGTTCCGGGGCGCTTACAACGCGGCTGTCGCGTTGCACTTTGCCGATGCTTTGGCCGTTCACGTAGCGCTTGCGGGCGCCATCGGGGCTTTGCGTGATGCGCATGAATTCGACGGCCGAATTGTCGAAATCGGACCGTGAACGGAAGGCGAAACTGGCGGTGTCGCCGTTTCGCACGCGCACTTCGCCGGGATTGAACTCGAGTTCATCGACGGCGATGGAGCCGACCGCGCGCGGGCCGCAGCCGATGCCGTAGACGGTAAAGCCGTCGATTGTCTCGGCGCCGGTTTGGGCGTCGGCGGCGGTAAGTGCAAACACGGCGGGCCGCACGCTGTCACCCAAAAATGGCGGCAGATCGAAGCGTAGCAGATGCCGCCCGAGGCCGAACTGATCGAGCCGGTAGGTGACGATCTCGGCGCCCGGCACGCTGATGCGCAGCAGCACACGCCCCGGTTTGTGCTGCGCATAATCGACCACGATCGGCCAGCCACTGCGTACCAACGCGCGAATTCCGAAGGCGCTGGTGTTGAACTGCACGGGCACTTGCGGGCCGGTCTGCAGCAATTGCTGCATGCCTTCATGCTCGTCACGCTGTTCGGTCTTTTCGGCGTTGAGGTGACGGTTGATGGCGAACAGTGCCACTGCGCCGACGATGAGGGCGGGGATGACCCAGTTGCTTCCGCCTCCGTTGTCGCCGTCGTCATCGTAATTGCCACGGGGCGGGTCGTTCGTCGGGGCACTTGGCGGCGGCGATGTGCTCGGTGGCGACGTGCTCGGTGGCGACGTGGAATTCGGGGGATAGCTGTAGTTTGACTGCCCCCATGCCGGCGCTGGCGCCATCGCGCACAGGGCTAGGCTGACAGCAACGCACAGGCTTCGCCGCCATCGTCGAATTGTCATGATCGGCCTCCTCACACCTGTTGGCCCTCGATGGCGAGCGCATCGCTGCCTGGCGATTTGCAGGCGACGCCCTCCATGACTTCGCGCCGGCCGTCGACGTACACCACTTGGTCGAAGGTCCTGCACTGCTGTTCGCCTTTGGCGTAGACGTCGGATGTCGGCGTGACCTCAAAGTCGCGATTGCTGTCGTCGTTATGCCAGCTCACGGTTTGCCCGGTGGGCGCTTCGTTGATCGTCTCGGCGAGGCGCTTCTTGTCTGCCTCGTCCATGTACTGGCCGATCATGCGTCCGACGGCGGCACCCACCAAGGCGCCGATGATCGTGCCGCCCGCGCCACCGTCGTCCACTTGATGGCCAATAATGCCACCGAGCAAGCCGCCGAGTACGGTGCCGGTGTCGCGCTTGTTGGCCGTTTCACAGCCTGTGGCGGCGACAAGGGTGAAGGCGACCGCGACGGACGAGGCGATGATTCGCAAATTTGGCAACTGACGCATCTTCCTACCTCCGAAAAGGGAAGTGCCACGATGGTGCAGGATTTGGCGCAAGGCCACTGCACCGGCACGAACTACAAAGCCCATACTTGAAGTATAGGTACGGATGGCGCCTGTGTAATTGTGTGACCGGCCTCCGGTGCATGCAGTGCGGTGCGCCACCCGCAGCGCGTGACGCAGTGCATGTAACCTGAAAGCCGCATTTGACCGCTCGCCGATCTTGGTCGGTTATTTAGGAGACAACGAATGAGCACGAGCATTCGCATCAACTACGTCGAGTTTCCCGCGCGCGATTTCGACGCCATCGAGGCGTTCTACGCCCGCGCATTCGGCTGGACCTTCACGGACTATGGTGAGGACTACCGCGCATTCAACGACGGCCAGCTCGACGGCGGCTTCTACAAGGCGGATCTCCAATCGACATCAGCCGCCGGCAGCGCGCTCGTCGTATTGTATGCGGACGACCTGGAACAGGTACGCGATCGCGTCAGTGCCAGCGGTGGAAAAGTCACCAAGGATATTTTCGCCTTCCCTGGCGGGCGGCGTTTTCATTTCGCCGATCCGAACGGCAACGAACTGGCTGTGTGGTCTGACCAAGAGCGCTAAAACGGAAACCGCGCCTCGCGGCGCGGTCTTTTCGTCATGATGTGTCGGCCAAGTGGCCGGCACTAGCTCGTGGCGGATTATGCCGTGAGATCGGGCATCGGGTATTTGCGCGAGAACTTGCTGTACGCATGTGTCAGACCAAGCTCGCGCGCCACGTCATCGGTTTTACGGGCCCTCGCAATCAATTCCTGGTGCATGCAGTGCAAGGTCTTGATTCCATCACGATCCGCGACCAAGCGATCCGCCAAACCCGCGGCAATGGACGCGCACATGCTCTGGTGCTCCGCAATAACGTCGACCGTTTCCGGATCAACGTCGATGAAGTCCAGGCAATCCGCCAAACTCAACATGGTTTTTTCCTCCATGCATGATGACAAATGCCCTTTAAGGGCCCCACTGAACAATTTTTGACAATCAACGCTACACAAAGTTGCAAATTGGCCTCAAGCTGAGCCGTGCGCGCAGCAAGCGTGAAGCGCCAAGCGTTTGGCTGGCTTGTCACTATCAACAAAAATAGGGCGCTGGAGGCGCCCGAGTGTGCGGCGGCCGGGTGGTCGGGCAAGGCGCAAGGAAGACTGAGACGGAGGCCGCGATCGGGTCAGTGTCAGTGGTGGCGCAATCACCAAGGATATTTTCGCGTTCCTCGGCAGCCGGTGTTTTCAGTTGGCCAATGCGCACGGCAACGAAACGGCTGTGTGGTCCGACGGGGCCGGCTGACTAAATACAAAACCGCGCCAGGCGGCGCGGCTTTTTTGGGGCAGTGCGCCGACCGGGCGGGTCGGCACATGCGTTTGACAAATTACGCCGTGAGGCCGGGCATCGGGTACTTGCGGGCGAACTTGCTGTACACGTGGGTCAGGCCGCGCTCGCGCGCCAAATCATCGCTGGCGCGAGCCCTTGCAATCAACTCGCGGTGCATGCGGTGCAAGGTCTCGATGCCTTCACGGTCGGCGACCAGCCGGTCCGCCAGGCCGGTCGCGACCGACACGCTCAGGTGTTCGTGTGACGCAATGACATCGATCGTCTCCCGGTCAATGTCAATGAAGTCCATGCAATCGATCCAGCTCAACATCACGTCTCCTTCTCATTGGATGAATGCCCTCGAGACGGGGCACTTAGCACGCTTTGGCTATTGTGATTCCAGAAAGTTTCAGTGGAATGACAAATTCTGGCCCGCTGGCGTGGGGCGCGAGAATACCACAATGTTTGTCGGGTTTAACGGTCCGGAGTCAACGCACCTGCCGGCATCGGGTATTTGCGGGAAAACTCGGTGTAGATCTTTCGTAATTCGCGTTCGCGGGGCAGGTTCCCGGAATTTGCGGCTGCTTCGATCAGGTCACGGTGCATCTGGTGGATGGTGTGGATCCCCTTGCGATCCGCGATCAGCTGGTTGCCGAGTTCGGCCGCGACGACGGTGCTCAGATGCTCATGTTCTGCGATGACGTCGATGGTTTCGTGGGTGAGATCAATGAAGTCCAGACAGTCGATCAGGCTCAACATGGTTTCCTCCTCGACGCACCGAAGGTGCGCACGTGCGGTGTCGGGTGCACCAAACTAGTGCGGCGAGACCGGATTAGGTCGGAGCGAATTGCTCACACGGCCCCGCGCTACGCTGATCTGCCGCAACTTATGCAGTGTTCCCAGCAAGAGGCGTGCCGCATCGACGCAGCAGCAAACACGTCGCGCCGGCATCTGCCTGACGATGGCTCGAAGAAATTGAACGGAATTCGTTTGAAGTCGTTTGTCTGCAACTGGGTTCGCTGCAAACCTTGCGTTACTCGCGGTGCCCTAGCGGTATTTATGCCTGTTCTCAGACCCGTTGCAGCGGCTGGCGATCATCAAGTGCGATGCGCGGGATAACAGACATTCGGGCAAGGGGCTTCTTACGCCACCTTATGGGCACCTCGAGTTTTTCGGGATGCCGCTCAGTCGAGGTAGTCGAGCAGCGGGCCGGCGGGGACGATGCCCTGCGGATTGATGGCGCGGATCGAGGCGTAGCCGGTCTTGATGTGAT
>CBDULG010000199.1:0-6078 GCA_965367985.1 uncultured Rhodocyclaceae bacterium | reverse complement strand
AAGGCTTGCTCGACCTTGAGATCCGGCAGACCTTCAATTTCTACCATGCGGCCCGAGAAGATGTTTTTCTTGCCCTTCTTCTCAACCGTCAGCAAACCGGCCTGGATCGCGTAGTAAGGAATCGCATTGACCAGATCGCGCAGCGTGATGCCGGGCTGCATTTTGCCCTTGAAGCGCACCAGTACGGATTCGGGCATGTCGAGCGGCATCACGCCGGTCGCGGCCGCAAAAGCCACCAGACCGGAGCCCGCCGGGAAGGAGATGCCGATCGGGAAGCGGGTGTGCGAGTCGCCGCCGGTGCCGACCGTGTCGGGCAACAACAGGCGGTTGAGCCAGGAGTGGATGACGCCGTCGCCCGGACGCAGCGACACGCCGCCACGCGTTGACATAAAGCTCGGCAACTCGCGGTGGGTTTTTACGTCGATCAGCTTCGGGTAAGCCGAAGTGTGGCAGAAGGACTGCATTACCAGGTCGGCAGAGAAGCCGAGGCAGGCCAGATCCTTGAGTTCGTCGCGGGTCATCGGGCCGGTGGTGTCCTGCGAGCCGACGGTGGTCATCCTGGGCTCACAGTAGGTGCCGGGGCGAACACCCTGGCCTTCGGGCAGACCGCAGGCGCGGCCGACCATTTTTTGCCCCAGCGAAAAACCTTTACCGCTGTCGGCAGGATCTTGCGGCAAGCGGAACAGCGTCGATGCTGGCAGACCGAGCGCCTCGCGCGCCTTGGCGGTGAGTCCGCGACCGATGATCAGCGGAATGCGGCCACCGGCGCGCACTTCGTCGAGAATCACCGCCGTCTTGAGCGATGACTCGGCGATCTGCTTGCCATTCTTGAAGGCGGTGACGACGGCTGTGTCGCGATTGATCTTGAGTTCGATCTCGTCGCCCATGTCCATCTGGTCAACATCGATTTCGATCGGCAAGGCGCCTGCGTCTTCCATGGTATTGAAGAAGATCGGCGCAATCTTGCTGCCCAGACAGACACCGCCGAAACGCTTGTTAGGCACATAGGGAATGTCTTCGCCGGTGAACCAAAGCACCGAGTTGGTCGCCGACTTGCGCGAGGAACCGGTCCCGACGACATCACCGACGTAGGCCACCAGATTGCCCTTGGCGCGCAAGTCCTGCAGGAACTTGACCGGGCCGCGCTCGCCCGGCACTTCGGGCGTGATGCCGGCGCGCGCGTTCTTGAGCATGGCGAGCGCGTGCAGCGGAATGTCGGGCCGCGACCAGGCATCCGGCGCCGGCGAAAGATCGTCGGTGTTGGTCTCACCTGTCACCTTGAAAACGCTCAGCTTCATCGACTCCGGCACTTCGGGACGCGAGGTGAACCACTCGGCGTCCGCCCATGACTGCATGATCGCCTTGGCGTTGGCACTGCCCTTGTCGGCCATTTCCTTGACGTCGTGGAAGTAGTCGAACATGAGCAAGGTCTTCTTCAGACCTTCGGCGGCAATGCTGCCGACTTCCGCGTCGTCCAGCACATCGATCATCGGCTTGATATTGAAACCACCCAGCATGGTGCCGAGCAATTCGGTGGCTTTGGCGCGCGGGATCAGCGCGCATTTCTCTTCACCCTTGGCGACTTTGGCGAGGAACTCCGCCTTGACCTTGGCGGCATCGTCCACCCCGGCCGGTACGCGATGGGTCAGCAGTTCGACCAAAAACGCCTCTTCCCCCTTGGGCGGATCCTGCAGAAGCTGGACAAGTTCTTCGGTCTGCTCCCGGGTGAGGGGCAGCGCGGGGATACCAAGCGCCTCGCGCTCGGCGACATGCTCACGATAGGCTTCTAGCACGGCGACATCCTTCCATTTCTTGTTGATACGAACCCCAGAACGAACGGCCCGGGACAGACGAAGGCAATTATATATCTTTTATAAGACTAAACTTAGCGGTCGTGACTTACGCCACGCTTACGCCGGTCGCGCCTGCACACATACAACCCGTGCCTGCAGCAGTCACAATTGTACTCTGTCGTGTGTCCGCCACGCGCACACGGCACGGATGACGATTGATTTCGAAGCGCGGCCCGCGGCTGAAATTGATTCGAGGAGCTTGACCTTGCCCAACGATTGCTTGCCTGGCTACACCCGAGCGCAGCGTCCCACGTGACAAGGAAGACACGCCTGCGCCCGCAGCCCTGTCCGTGCGGAAGTCCCGTCAGGTTCGACGCGTGCTGTGGTCCGCTCATCGCGGGCCGCGCCGCAGCACCGTCGGCGGAAGCCCTGATGCGCTCGCGCTACACGGCGTACACGCTGCGCAACACCGCCTATCTTCTCGCCACCTGGCACGCCGGCACGCGGCCGCCAACACTCGACGCAGACGACCGCACGCGTTGGCTGGGCCTCGTCATCACGAACGCTGACGCGACCGGTGCTGACACGGCAACCGTCGAATTCATCGCACGCTACCGAGCCGGCGGCCGCGCCGGATGCCTGCACGAAGTGAGCCGATTCGTGCGCGAAGGCGGCCGCTGGTATTACGTTGACGGCGATATCCTGCCCGACTGACAGCGCTGCCCCGCCATGCCTATAATCAAGACCCCGCCGCGCATGGAAGCTCCCGCCCGATGAACCTCGAAAAAGTCATCTTCGCCTTCTTCATCGTCCTCGCCGCGACCCTCAACTTCGGCTTCTTCGTGGGCGACATCGACAACCCCGCCCATCACGACATCTACGAGCTTTTCGCCGCGATCGTGGTGAACCTCGTCGCCACCGTGCTCAAATTTGGCGATCGCACGCATATCGGCGCCGTGCATCTGTCCACCTCGCTGGCCGCCGACCTGCAACTCATTGCGGCCGCGATGGTGTGGGGTTACGGCGTCCATGTTGCCGGCGTTGGCATGTCGCCCGAATACACGGCGAAGGTGGTTTCGCTGTCGGGCGGCGCCATGCTGGCAAACGTCGTGTCGATCATCGTCCTCATCGCCGAAACGATCATGCAGCGGCGATGACACCCGCCGCGCACCACACCACGCTTTTCCTTGCGCTGCGGCGCCTGCGCGCGCCGCTGATCACGCTGATCGTGATCTTTTCGGTGTCGGTGCTCGGACTGACGCTCGCGCCCGGACGCGACGGATCGCACCTGAGTTTTTTCCACGCCTTTTACTTCATCAGCTATACCGCGACGACCATCGGCTTCGGCGAAATTCCGAGGGCCTTCTCCGAGCAGCAGCGCCTTTGGACGCTGATCTGCATCTATATGGCGGTACTGGGCTGGACCTACACGCTCGGCGCGCTGATCGCGCTGCTGCAGGATGCAACGATCAAGAGTGCGTTCGCAGCAGAACGATTCTCGCGCGCCGTGGAGCGCATCGGCGAGCCGTTCTTTCTGGTATGCGGCTATGGTGAATCGGGACGCTTGATCTGCCGCGCGCTCGACCGTCTGGGCAAGCGCGCCGTGTTCATCGAGAGGGACGCCGAGCGTGCTGGCCTGATCGAGCTGCACACTTACGTTGCGGACATTCCGGTACTAAAGGCCGATGCCACCCAACCGGCCAACCTGCGCCTGGCGGGACTCACCCGGCGCAACTGCATCGGTGTTCTCGCGCTGACCAACGACGACAACGTCAACCTGGCAGTGGCGATCAGCGCACGTCTGCTGGCCCCGAAAAAGCCTGCGCTGGCGCGCGCCGAAACTGTGGAAGCCGCGGCCAACATGGCGTCTTTCGGCACGCGCTACATCATCAACCCGTTCGCCAAGTTCGCCGAATATCTGGCGCTCGCACTTCACGCCCCGAACACCTATCACCTGCTCACCTGGCTGACCGGCCTGCCGGGCACCAAGATCGAACGCCACCGAGATCCGCCGCGTGGCAAGTGGGTGTTGTGCGGCTTCGGCGATTTCGGCCGTGTGCTCGTCGAGGCATTCGATCGCGAAGAAGTACCGGTGATCATCATCGACCGTGAAATGTCCGATACCAATCACCGCTGCGTGCGTGGCGACGGCACCGGCGCGTCGGTGCTTGAAAAGGCCAACATTCATCAGGCGGTGGGCATCGTGGCAAGCACCGGCAACGATATCGACAACCTGTCCATCGCGGTGACAGCCCGCGAACTCAACCCTGACCTGTTCGTCATCGTGCGCATGAATCGTTACGCGAACCACGAACTGTTCGAAGCTTTCGATTCCGACGTCACCGTGGTGCCCAGTGAAATCATCGCGCATGAGTGTTTGGCGGTGCTGACCACGCCACTGCTCGCGACCTTTCTCGAGGAGATTCGCAGCCGCGATGACGAGTGGTCTAAGACGCTGCTCGACCGCCTGATCGGCCGCTTCGACTGGGACGTGCCCGCGGTATGGAGCGTGCGCCTCAACGTGTCGCGCGCGCCGGCGCTGTACCGCCACCTGATGCGCAAGGGCAGCATGCGTCTCGGCGAATTGCTGCGCGACCCGCACGACCGCTCCAAGCCGCTGGCCGCGGAAGTGCTCTACCTGCACCGCGACGACGACGATCACCTGCTCGAGCCGGACACCGACACCCCGGTGCGCCCCGGCGATCGCCTGCTGCTCGTCGGCCGCGCCGAGGCGCGCGGCGACTTCGCCCTGACCATCCAGAACGACCACACCCTCGCCTATGTGCTTACCGGCAACGACCTGCCCGGCGGGATCGTGTGGGACTACTTCGCCCGCCGGCGCCCGGGCGCCAGCAGCGCCGCGGCGGATTCGTCGCGCACATGAGCGACGCGGCCGTTTGCAGCACCGCGCATATCGATCAGGTGAGCGCCGCTGCACTGGCTGCAGGCGCCCTGCAGCCGATCGACACCGAACAGGTCGTGATCACCGACGCCGGCTTGCCTTTCGTCATCAAATGGGTGTCATCGCTGCTCGCCAAACCGCGGCGTCACAAGCCGGCCGGCAGCCCGGCGCACAACCCGTTCCTGCCGCCCGAGAGCGCACTCACGCTCGGCGCGCTGACGCCTGAGCACCTTCTCGTGCTCAACAAGTATCCGGTCATGTCACGCCACCTGTTGGTCATCACGCGCCACTTTGAAGCGCAAACCGATCCGCTCAGCAGCGGCGACTTCGCCGCGCTCGGTCAACTCATCTCGGCGAACGGCGGGCTCGGCTTCTACAACGGCGGCGGCATCGCCGGTGCGAGTCAGACACACAAGCACCTGCAATGGATTCCCGACCTGCCGCCGCTTGCCCGGCAGCTGCCGGCGGTATTGGCAAATCCTCCGGCGCCGTTCGCCTTTCGCCACGCCTTCGCGTCGCTGGGCCCGAAGCGGTCGCCAGCGACGGCGCGTGCGCGTCGCGCGGCGAGCGCCTTGCCGCGTGCTTCCGCACGCTGTGTGCTGATCTCGGCATCGACGCCATGCACGCGCCTCTGCCCCCGTACAACCTGCTGCTGACGCGCGGCTGGATGTGGCTGATCCCGCGCCGCGCCGAGCGTTGGCGCGACATGTCGATCAATGCGCTCGGCTTCGCCGGGTCGCTGTTCATCAAGTCGCGCGACCGCTTCGCCGCCTTCGAATCGGCGGGGCCACTGGCCGCGCTCAACGCCGTCACGCTACCGGCTGCGGCGGGCGGGCACGCCGATGACACCCCGCCATGACCCGTCCGCCGGCAAGGGCGCGAGTCCGTGGCGCTGGCGCGCCCGCGCGCAGGCGTCGTCGCCGATACCGAGCGGCGCGTAAGGCGCGAAATCGCGGCACGGCGAGGGCCGATCGGCATAGATGCGGCAGCGCACCTGCACGCCGATCTCGCCCTCGAGCGCGATGCAGCGCGGCGGTTGCGCGTCGGTGCCCCGCATGCGCAGCAGCGTGCCGGTCAGCGGAAGCGTCATCGCCTCTGGCACACCGGATCCTGCACCGGCTTCACTGATGTGAAAATCGACGCGAAAGGCGGCACAGCACGCGCCGCAACGGCTACACGCGTCATCCGGCGCGGGCTGCTCCACCGCAGCCGTTTCACGATCTCGAGCCACCGCCCCGGGTGTCGAACGCATGCGAAAGGCCTTGGTGGTCAATGACGCGAAGCGCGCGGAAATGCGGCCGGCAAGGGGTTAGTCGAGGTGGTCCGCGTCGTCACCCTGCGACACCGGTGCGCGCACCGCGGCACTCGTTTTCGTGGTGCTCG
>CBDULG010000198.1:0-6088 GCA_965367985.1 uncultured Rhodocyclaceae bacterium | reverse complement strand
GACATGCGCACGCTGGCACTTGGCGAAACCTTCGATGGCCTGCTCGCGTGGGACAGCTTTTTCCATCTCACCCATGCCGATCAGCGCCGCATGTTCCCGATCTTCCGTATACACGCCGCGCCCGGTGCGGTTCTGCTGTTCACCAGTGGTCCATCGCATGGCGAGCGCATCGGCGAATACCGCGGCGAGGCGCTCTATCACGCCAGCCTGTCGGCCGCTGAGTACGTGCATCTCCTCCGCGCAAATGGATTCATCGTGCGCGCGCACGTTGCCGAGGATCCCGCTGCCGGGCGTCATACCGTGTGGCTCGCGCAACTCGAACCGTAGCGCGCCGCCGACTTTGCGTTCATCGTCGGCGACTTGGTTAAGATGGCAGCGGTGGCGACGGCATCGGTCCGGCCCGACGAATGACATTTCTGTGCACGCACGAGGAGACTTTCATGTTCAAGCGCCTGCTGGCATTGGCAATTTCGCTGGCCGCTCTTGCGCCGGCCGGTTCAGCGATCGCAGAAGACGCCGCCGGTTGCGCGGATCACGGCGCGTTGACGCGCTATCCCGGATCGGTGCTCGAGTGGTGCAAGATCGTGAACTACATGCCGTACAAGATCCCCGTTGGGCCGGTCACGGGGTATCGGGCGATCAGCGACTGGATCGAGACGGAAGGGCGCGTAACGCGCAATTTCTATTCGCTCAAGGACACCGGACGCACGCACAACGAGGTTTACAAGAACTTCAAGGACGCGCTGGAAGCGGCGGGTTTTGAAATCATCGCCGCCGGGCTGTTCCCCGAACGCAATGTAAAAAAGGACATCGGCGGCGCCTCGTGGCAGGGCGTGTTTTACGCCGGCAATCCGTGGTCGGAACAGGGGCCGGTCGGCAAGCTGGTCTCCGGCACCGCATCGAGCGGCGGCACGGGCGCGGTGTTCGGCCGAAAAGTGCGCGCCGAGGACACCCTCTACGTGCTCGTCTCGCTCGAGCAACACAGCAAGAAGGAAGTGGCCGTGCTGGTGGACGTGGTGGAGACGCAGGCGGCACAGACCGGCCTCGTCACCGCCAACGCCGAAGCGATGGGCAAGGACATCGACGAATTCGGCCGCACCGTACTGGACGGCCTGTTCTTCGATCATGACAAAGCGACGCTCACCGCGGAATCGAAACCGGCACTCGACGAAATCGCCAAGCTCCTCGCCGCGCGCCCCGACAAGAAGTTCTACGTCGTCGGCCATACCGACGCGACGGGCGCTTACGACTACAACCTGAAGCTCTCGGCGGACCGCGCCGAAAGCGTCAGCGCCGCGCTGGTCAAGGACTACGCAGTAGCCGCGGAAAGGCTTCGCGCTGCTGGCGTCGGACCGTTGGTACCCGTGTTTACCAATGTATCGGACGGGGGACGGGAGAAGAACCGGCGGGTGGAGTTGGTCGAACAGTAGCTTTAATGGGCGAGCCGTTCGGGCGCGGTCACATATATGGGGCAGACTGTGACCGGCACCCCCGAACACATGGAGCGCGCTTGATATGCAATCGCACGTGACCACTCGCACTGCGTCCGCTTCGGCAGCCAATCGCTTGCGCCTCGGCCGACGCCCTTTGCTGTGCGTGCTCGGCGCCACTCTGGTCGCGCTGCTGGCGGTTGCGCTGATGCAAGGGTTCGGTCCCGACATGCGCCAAGCAGGCAGCCCCCTGCGGCAGAGCGCGGCCATTATTGGGGCGGCGTTGCTGTTCGTGCCGCTGCTCTTTTCCATCGCCAAGCGCGGCGGCCTGAGCCGGTTTCCGCCGGCGTGGTTCGTGGCCCATGTGCTGGCCAGTGTGGCCGGTTTGCTGCTGGTGAGTTTCCATGCGATGGGCGGCCAGTTGTTATCGCCGCCCGGTGTGGTCCTCGCGCTGCTATTCTTCCTCGCGCTGCAAGGCACGCTGGCGCGCATCTTTCTGTCGGCGCGCTTCGCGCAGCAGTTCGCTTCGCGGCCAGTGAGTTTCCATCATGTCGATCCCGCCGGCCGGGCGGCGCTCGCCGCGCTGATCGAACGCAAACGCGCGCTGTTGCCGCGACTCGATGCCAGCGCCAGCGAGGCGCTGTTTTCGCCCAACTTGCGCCACGCGCTGCGCCATCCCTGGCTGACGCTGCGTTATGCGCGATTGGCGGCGGCCGAGGCACGCCTGGTCGGTGCACGGCACAATGCCGGGCGGTTGCTGTCGTGGTGGCGCCGCCTGCATATCGCGGCCGCGATCCTGTTCTTCGTGGGCGTAGCGGCGCATGTCGTCGTCGTGACGTTTTTTGCCGGCTACGCCGCCGCCGGGCGGCCGATCGAGTGGTGGCACATCGCGGCTTGGGGAGCTTGAGTATGGGTCGCCTGAGCCTGAGTATCGATCTGGAGCGTTGTACTGGCTGCAAGAGTTGCGAGGCGGCCTGCAAGCAGGTCAATGGCCTGGGGCCGCACGAATATCGCAACAAGGTGCTGTGGCTCGGTGCGCCCGAGGCGCCGGCGCTCGATTTTCTCACCGTGACCTGTCAGCAGTGCGAGCGGCCGGCCTGTCTGCGCGCCTGTCCGGTGGCGCCGAAGGCCGTGTCGAAAGACCCGCTGACCGGTGTCGTCAGTGTCGACGAGTCGCGCTGCACCGGCTGCGGCGAATGCGTGCTGGCCTGTCCCTATGGCGCGATGGGTTACGATCCCGTCGACCATCACGCGGTGAAATGCGATTTGTGTGCGCCACGTCGCGCGCGCGGCGAGGGGCCGGCCTGCGCCAGCGTGTGCCCGACGCGCGCGATTACCTGGGGCGAGCGCGACGAACTGCTGGCACGGGCCGAGGCGGCCGACAAACCGGTGCGCGACCATGATCATTTCCTGCAAGGTCCGGCGACGCTCTGCCTTGATCGCAAACGCATCGATGGCAAAGCGTCGATCGATCGGCTGGCCAGCACGCAAGCGCCGGCGCTGCTCACTGATCACGCCACGCGAGAGCGCCTGACGGGCGAACATGCCGGCGCGCCTTATCGGCGAGACAATTCGGCACCGCCCGATGAAATCAAGCCGGGCGGCTGCCATATCTGCTTCAACAGTTGCACGCTCAAATTCCATCTGCGCGACGGCGAAGTGGTGAACATCCTAGGCAACGATGAAGACCCGGTCTTCCAGGGGCGGATCTGCGCCAAATCGCAGATGACGCTGCAGCTTTACAAGAATCCGGCCCGCCTTACCCGCCCGCTCAAGCGCGTCGGCGAGCGTGGCAGTGGCCGTTTTGAAGAGATCAGTTGGGCGCAGGCGCTCGATGAAATTGCCGAGCGCCTCGCGGCGGTGCGCAGCGCGCATGGCAGCGAAGCGCTGGCCATCCACATGGGCACGCGCACCGGCGTGCTCAACATCATGGGCTACATGCGGCTGTTCTCGCAGCTATGGGGCACGCCCAACGTACTCACCACGGAACCCTTCTGCGATGCCGGCAAGGTGGTTTCGCTCGAATTGACGCTGGGTTCGACGAGCCTGGGCAACATCTACACCGAGGACGACATCGGCAGCGCGCAGCTGTTTGTGTACTTCGGCGACAACCAGGCCGAGACGCGGCCGGTGAACTTCGGCATGGTCAATGACTGGCGCCTGAAAAGCGGCGCGCGCATGGTGGTGATCGACCCGCGGCTCACCGCCACGGCGAGCAAGGCCGACCAGTGGCTGGCGATCCGCCCCGGCACCGACATGGCGCTGGGACTGGGCCTGATCCACGAGATCTTTGCCAGCGGGCAACACGATGCGGCGTTCTGCGCACAGTGGGTGATGGGCTGGGCGCACTGGCGCGACTTCATCGACGCGCAAGGCTACAGCGCCGATTGGTCGAGTACGGTCACCGGACTCGATGCCGCGACCATCCGCACGCTGGCCGCGGAAATTGCCACGGTCGACGGCTGCATGATATTCGCCAGTCGCGGCATCAACCAGCACAGCAGCTCGGTGCAAACCAACCGCGTGCTGATGTTTCTCGCCGCGATCACCGGAAACTGGGGTCGAAAGGGCGGCGGCTACTTCAACGTTGCCGCCGAACCGGACTGGGGCACGGTGCCGGTGCCCGAGGCACGGCGCGCGCCGCTCGCGCGACCGGCCATCGGCCGCAGCCCCATGGCCTGGCTGGGCGGCATGACACACGCGCAGCCTTACCCGATCCGCGCGCTGATCACCGGCAACAATCCGGCGGCGCAATGGCCGGGCGGGGCGGCGGTGCGCGACGCCTTGCAGAGCCTGGACCTGCTGGTGCACGTCGAGCTGTTCAAGAATGAGACTTCTACGCTCGCCGACTACGTGCTGCCGGCGGCCAGCGGCATCGAGAAGGGCGGCATCAGCCGCCTTGCCGAAGATCGCCGCATCGTGTGGAACGAAAAGATTGCCGAGCCTCCCGGCGAAGCGCGCTCCGATCACTGGTTCTGGATCGAGCTGGGCAAGCGATTCGGTTTCGACGATGTGCTCAAGGACGAATACAAGGATCCAGCTGTTTTCTGGGAGGCGGTGTTCCGCCGCGCCACGCCCGCGCTCAACGGCGTGACGATGGCGCGGCTCAAATCCAAACCGTATCGCTGGGTGCGCATCCCGGTGGCGCATGAAGCCGATCCTGAGCCGGCCACGCTCTACCTCGAAGGCAGTACCGCCTTCGGCTGCCCGGAAGGCCAGCGTTTCCCGACGCCCAGCGGCCGGCTGGAATTCTGGAACGACACGCTGGAGGCGAAATTTCGCACCCTGGGCCTGTCGGCCTTGCCGCAGTTCTACGCCGAGGCCGAACAAGGCGCTGACCTGCCGTACCTCGCGCGCAACAGCGAAACGCCGGCGCCGATTTCCCCGTTCTTCCACAGTCCGGCTGCCGTGGATGGCACACGCGTGGAAGCGCCGTCTGCCACTTCGCCCGGTGCGCAGCTTCGCGCTCAGGGATTCGATACCGAACTGGTCACCGGCCGCCCGACCGCCTCGCACTTCCACTCCTGGACGCACTATTTCTGGCAGGCGCAGGAAATGTGGCCCGACCTTTACTGCCAGCTGCATCCCGACAAGGCGCGTAGCATCGGGGTCAAGGACGGCGAAACGCTGTGCATCGAAACGCCGCGCGGCGCCATCGAAGCGCGCGCGTGGATTACCGCGGGCATCCGCGCCGATACGGTGTTCGTGCCGATCGGCTGGGACGAAACGCAGCCGTTTCATCCATGGAAGTCGGTCAATACGCTCACCGCGGGTGACCTCGACCCGATCTCGCACCAAAGCAATCTCAAGCTGCACTTGTGCCGTGTTCGCGCGGCACGCGGATAGCTCAGGAATCGCTGAAAGCGCGAAAGTGACCTTATGGGAGATTAAGCCGCATCCCGCGCACTCCTCGCGCCGCCAAGGCTTCAGTCTGTAGCACGTATGTGCTACATTTGGAATGACGAATCTGGAGCACGCCATGTCAACGACCACTATCCGTCTGCCCGACGAACTCAAAGAGCGCGTCGCTGCGGCAGCGAAACGCAGCGGCAGTACAACGCATGGATTCATTCTCGAAGCGATTGCGGAAAAAACCGCCCTAGAGGAGCAACGGGCCGAGTTCGAAGCGGAAGCCGAGGCGCGGTATGCGCGCATTGTGACCTCCGGCGCGACGATTCCCTGGCGAGAGATGCGCAACTACCTGGAAGCACAAATTGCCGGCGAGCCCGCTGTGCCACCCGTGGCGCGAAAACTCGCGCGCTGAAAGGCGCGCAGCCAGTGACAGCTATTGAGCTGGCGCCAGAGCTTGGTGATGATTTTCAACGCATTATCGATCACCTGAAGTCACAACAGGTGGACGACCCGGCGCTGCGCATCGCGGAAATCATCAAGGCATTTGACGTTCTCGAACATAACCCGCGTATTGGTCGAAGTGTGTCATCGGGTCATCGCGAGTTGGTGATCGGGCGCCGCTCGCACGGCTACGTTGCGCTGTACCGCTACGTCGCTGAAGTGGATACGGTCTTCGTACTGGCCATCCGGGGCCAGCGTGAGGCCGGATATGCTGACCGCGGGGCAGCGTAAAAATGAAGCGTGACGGCTGCCTGGTCCGCGTGAAAGCGCACCATCCGTCATGGAAGCGGTGCGCGGAAGAAAGT
>CBDULG010000197.1:0-6111 GCA_965367985.1 uncultured Rhodocyclaceae bacterium | reverse complement strand
CGCGCCCAACGGTTCGCGCTTGAACACGTCGACAAACAACCCCGCCTGACCAAACTCAACCGCAGTTGGCGGGCGCCACAGCGAAACCGTGACGTAGGCACCGATGTTGGCGAACAAACTCCAGAACAACGCATGGGTGATGCCATTGACGCCCTCGAAGCCGAAGAGCTTCTCAGGCATCAACCACTCAATTCCGAAAATTCCGGATTCGACGAAGGTCATCGGCAACCACCCGGATTTGGCGAACGACGGCAGCATCAGCGTGTAGCTCCACACCACGAATCCTGCCGCCAGCCCGGCGATCGCACCGCGCCGCGTCGCACCGCGCCAATACATGCCACCGAGCATCGGCGGGGCGAACTGCACCACCGCGGCGAAACTGATCAGGCCGATCGACACCAGCGCGTAGGCCTGGCCTGCGAGCCGGAAGTAGAGGTACCCAAGCAGCAAGATGCCTGCGATGGCGCCGCGCCGGATGGCCAGCAGCAGCCCGGTGAGATCCTGCGGCGCGTTGCGCTGAAAGCGCGCGCTGGAGAGCAGCAGCGGCATCACCAGGTCGTTGCAGACCATGGTAGACAGCGCGATTGTCTCGACAATCACCATGCTCGTCGCCGCCGACAGCCCGCCGATGAAGGCAAACAGGGTGAGTAGCGAGAAGCCCTCCGACAAGGGCAAGGTGAGCACAAAAGAATCCGGGTCCGTCGTGCCAGAGGGGAAATGCAGCGCGCCGCCAAGCGCAATCGGCAGGACGAATAGATTGATGAGCAGGAGATAAACGGGGAAAAGCCAGGTGGCTTTTTGCAGGTGTCGCTCGTCGACATTCTCCACCACGGCGATCTGGAACTGGCGCGGCAACATGAGAAACGCCAAAGCGGAGAGCAGCGTCAATGCCATCCAGTCGGCGCCGTTGCCAATCCGTTCCAGCGTGAGCAGTGGCGCGAGGTCGGGAAGCGCGGCGGCGCGCGAGAAGATGTCGCCCCAGCCATCGTAGATATAAAAACTGACCACAATGCCGACCGCGAGAAACGCCACCAGCTTGACCAGCGACTCGAATGCGATCGCCGCCACCATGCCTTCGTGGCGCTCGGTAGCGTCGAGGTGTCGGGTGCCGAAAATCATCGTGAATGCGGCGAGCGCCAGGGCCATGTAGAGCGCCGTATCGCGATACCAGTCGCCCGCCGATCCCTGCTGCGCGCCGGTCAGCAATCCATATTCGCTCGACACGGCTTTCAACTGCAGTGCAATGTAGGGCACGATGCCGATCACAGCGACCAGCGTGACCATGCTCGCCAGCAAGCGGCTCTTGCCGTAGCGCGATGCAATGAAATCGGCAATCGAGGTGATTCGGTAGGCCTTGCTGATGCGCACCATCTTGAGCAGCACCAGCGACGACACGCCCATCACCAGCGTCGGCCCGAGATAGACGGGCAGAAAGCCGATGCCCGCGGTGGCTGCGCGCCCCACGCTGCCATAGTAGGTCCACGCCGTGCAATACACCGCGAGCGAAAACGCGTAGACCCACGGGTTGGCGATCAGCGACCGGCCGGCATCGGCGCGTCGGTCTCCGTAGAGTGCAACGCCGAACAGGACCGCGAGATACGCAAAGGACGCGCCAACGATGAGGCTGGCGGACAGCATCAGGCGCGCTCGACGATGCGGGCGAGCACGGCGATCAATACCGCCCACACACCGAAGACATAAACGAAGGCGTGCGGGATTCCAAACACGGTGGCGGGCGAATCAAAAAGCCAGAGGAGCGGCGCGTTGAAAAACAGCGCCGCGAGCAGCGTGCAAGCAACCAGGCGTTGCCGCGCGAGACTTTTGCGCATAGCCCACCCCGATCAACGTAGAACCAAAATTATCCTGGAAACGCCGTCAGACGGCCCGCCAGTCGTGCAATCTTGAATGTCGCCCACACACCGCCGGAAGACGCCTGTGGAAGGCAGAATCTTCGATCCAGCCAGCAACGCGCCAAGAGCAACAAGCGGTCAACTGCCATTTCCTGGATTATAAACCGTGCCCCCAGCGGGTCGCGGCGGTCGCCGACGCCAGCAGACAGGCAAAAAAAAGGCGCGAACACGCGCCTTACCTCCCCTTCAGTTGCAGGCCGGCGTCTCTGGCCGGCTCACTCCATCAGTCAATTGCGGGGCGCCCGAGTAAACGCGCGCCCCGAGTGCCATACCGCTCAGCCCTTGAGCTGATCGAGAATGGCCGGATTCTCGAGTGTGGAGGTGTCCTGCGTGATCTCTTCGCCTTTGGCCAACTGGCGAAGCAGACGACGCATGATCTTGCCCGAGCGGGTTTTCGGCAGATTCTCCCCGAAGCGGATATCTTTGGGCTTCGCAATCGGCCCGATCTCCTTGCCGACCCAAGTCGCAAGCTCCTTGATGAGAGCCGCCGCCTCCTCGCCCTCGGGGCGCGAGCGCTTGAGCACCACGAAGGCGACAATCGCCTCGCCGGTGGTATCGTCCGGGCGGCCGACCACAGCGGCCTCGGCAACCATTTCGTGCGCCACCAGTGCGGATTCGATTTCCATCGTCCCCATGCGGTGTCCGGAGACGTTCAACACGTCGTCGATACGGCCGGTGATGGTGAAGTAGCCGGTCTCGGCGTCGCGAATCGCGCCGTCGCCCGCCAGGTAGAGTTTGCCTTTGAAGTCATCCGGGTAATACGACGTACGGAACCGGTCGGGATCGCCCCACACGGTACGGATCATCGATGGCCACGGGCGCTTGACGACGAGAATGCCGCCCTGCCCCCAAGGCAGTTCCGTGCCCGTTTCATCGACCACCGCGACCTGAACGCCGGGGAATGGCAGCGTGCATGAGCCGGGCACCATCGGCGTCGCGCCGGGCAGCGGGGTAATCATGTGCGCGCCCGTTTCGGTCTGCCAGAAGGTATCGACAATCGGGCAACGCCCGCCGCCAACATTATCGTAATACCACTGCCAGGCGTTCGGGTTGATCGGCTCTCCGACCGAGCCGAGTATGCGCAGGCTGGACAGGTCGAACTGCTTGGGATGAATCGCCTCATTGGCGTCGGCCGCCTTGATCAGCGAACGGATTGCCGTCGGCGCGGTGTAAAACACGGTGACTTTGTGATTCTGAATCATGCGCCAGAAGCGTGAGGCGTCGGGATAGGTCGGCACGCCTTCAAAAACGATCTGGGTGGAGCCGCACGCCAGCGGGCCGTATGCGATATAGGTATGGCCTGTCACCCAGCCAATGTCGGCGGTGCACCAGAAAACGTCGTCCGGCTTGATGTCGAAGGTATATAGCATCGACAACTGCGCCTGCAACAGATAGCCCCCGCTGGCATGCTGCACGCCCTTCGGCTTGCCCGTGGAACCCGAGGTGTAGAGGAGGAAAAGGGGATGCTCGGCACCGACCCATTCCGGTTCGCAGGTATCGGACTGACCGTCGATCAGTTCGTGCATCCATTGATCGCGGCCGGCGACCATGTTGACGTCCGCGCCCGTGCGCTTGACCACCAGCACGCTCTTGACGACTTCGCAGCCTTTCATGGCGAGCGCTTCGTCGGCGATCGGCTTGAGTGGCAGCGCCTTGCCACCGCGGTACTGACCGTCGGAGGTAATCAAGGCCTTGGCGCCGGCACCACTGAGGCGGTCGCCAAGCGACTGGGCGGAAAAGCCGCCAAACACCACCGAGTGTGTGGCACCGATACGGGCACATGCCTGCATCGCGACAATGCCCTCGACCGACATCGGCAGGTAGATCACGACACGATCGCCGCGCTCGACGCCAACGCTCTTGAGCGCGTTCGCGGTCTTGCACACGCGTGTCAGAAGGTCTTTGTAGGTGACGCGCGAGACAGTGCCGTCATCGGCTTCGAAAATGATCGCGACCTTGTCGCCCAGGCCATTGTTTACGTGTCGGTCGAGGCAGTTGTAGGAAACGTTGAGTTCACCATCGGCGAACCACTTGAAGAACGGCGCGTCGCTTTCATCGAGCACTTGGGTGAAGGGTTTGTGCCAATCGAGCAGGTTGCGCGCGTGATTTGCCCAGTAACCTTCATAGTCGTCATTCGCTTGCTTGACGAGTGCTTCGTAGGCCTCCATACCGGAAACCGCGGCATTTTCTACCAGCGACTGTGGTGGCATTATGCGTTTCTGAGCGTCCTCGGACATGGGTCACCTCTCCTCAATTCAGTGAATCGGTCATCGGTTGTGTCGGTCTTCAGCCCGGCACCACGGCGTCACCGCCGGTGAATGCCTGACGGCGTGAACTTATTGGCATTTGCCATTATTTAAGGCTTTCTATCTTACACAGGACTTACGCCCGCGAGCGTCCGCGAACAGCTCGCCAGAGTGCTAAACTCGGTCGATTCGTCAGTAACGCGTCCGCACCGATGTATTGCACCCGGGCCAGCATAACGCTGAGTATTGGGGCAATCAAACATAAGGGGAGTTCACCGTGGCCACGATCAAGCAGGAAGATTTCATCCAGTCAATCGCTGACGCTTTCCAGTTCATCAGTTATTACCATCCGCTCGACTACATTCAGGCGCTCGGTGAGGCCTACGAGCGTGAGCAGTCTCCGGCGGCAAAGGACGCGATTGCCCAGATACTCACTAATAGCCGGATGTGCGCGGAAGGCCACCGGCCGATCTGCCAGGACACCGGCATCGCCGTGGTGTTTCTCAAAATCGGCATGGATGTGCGGTGGGACAGTACCTTGAGTGTTCAGGAGATGGTCGATGAAGGCGTGCGCCGCGCGTACACCGATCCCGACAACACACTACGTGCATCGGTGTTGCTCGACCCCGCAGGTGCGCGCAAGAACAGCAAAGACAACACCCCCGCAGTTGTGCACTACGAAATTGTCGCCGGCGACACCGTGGACGTCACCTGTGCGGCCAAAGGCGGTGGGTCGGAGAACAAATCAAAAATGGTGATGCTCAACCCGTCCGACTCGATCGTCGACTGGATACTTAAGACGTTACCCACAATGGGCGCAGGATGGTGCCCGCCCGGGATACTTGGCATCGGCATTGGCGGCACGCCCGAGAAGGCCGTATTGCTTGCCAAGAAGTCGCTGATGGGGCATGTCGACATCCAGCAACTTCAGGAAAAGGCGGCATCGGGGGCGACGTTGACGCGCATCGAAGAACTGCGCCTCGAGCTTTTCGACAAGGTCAACGCGCTCGGCATCGGCGCCCAGGGACTCGGGGGTCTCACGACGGTTCTCGACGTAAAGATTCTCGACTACCCGACGCATGCCGCATCGCTACCCGTGGCGATGATTCCCAACTGTGCCGCCACACGTCACGTGCACTTCGAACTCGATGGCAACGGCCCAGTGGCGCTCGAGCCGCCGCGGCTCGAAGATTGGCCCGACGTCACATGGCAAGCTGACACCAAGGTTGCCACGCGCGTCGACCTAAATACGCTCACACGCGAGGAGGTTGCATCGTGGCAACCCGGTCAGGTCCTGCTGCTCAATGGCAAGATGCTGACCGGCCGGGACGCTGCGCACAAGCGAATCAACGATATGATTTCCAAGGGCGAGCCGTTACCGGTGGATTTCACAAACCGGGTGATCTACTACGTCGGCCCGGTCGACCCTGTTCGCGATGAAGTCGTTGGCCCGGCAGGACCCACCACAGCCACGAGAATGGACAAGTTCACTCGCATGATGCTTGAAAAGACGGGATTGATCGCGATGGTCGGGAAGGCTGAGCGAGGCGATGCTGCAATCGAAGCAATCAAGGACAATCGGGCAGCATATCTTATGGCAGTCGGCGGCTCAGCCTATCTTGTTTCCAAAGCTATCAAGGCCGCCAAGGTGGTTGCGTTCGAAGACCTTGGCATGGAAGCAATCTACGAGTTCGACTTGACCGACATGCCTGTAACCGTCGCCGTCAATGCGGGCGGCGAGTCCGTCCATAAAACGGGTCCGGCCTACTGGCAAAACAAGATCGGCAAGATTCCTGTCGTCACGAGTTAAGTTACGCGTTCAGGCCGACCGGCCCGCTTCGGGGGTCACGAGCGCCGTCTGCTTTTTGCTGTTGCCGAGTGCTGTTTCCGTTTGACAAATAAAAACCCCCCGCGGAATGTGATTCTGCGGGGGGTTTTGTTGTTTAGTCTGACGA
>CBDULG010000196.1:0-6167 GCA_965367985.1 uncultured Rhodocyclaceae bacterium | reverse complement strand
ACGCTCGAAGGCGTTGCGGGTGAGTTCTTCGGTGTAAAAGTGGTAGGTGTTGCGCCCCTCGCGCTTGGCGCGGTACATGGCGGCATCGGCATTGCGCAGCAGTTCGTCGGCCAGCACGCCGTCGCGCGGATAGACGCTGATCCCCAGACTGGCGGTGACACGGATCGCGTGCGCGTCGAGGCGGAAGGTGTCGTCGAAGAGGGCCATGAGTTTTTCAGCGGCCACCGCGGCGTTCTCCGGCCGACCGACATCTTCGAGCAGCAGCACGAACTCATCGCCGCCGATCCTGGCCACGGTGTCGTCGCCGCGCACCGTCTCGCGCAAGCGCGCCGCCACCGTGCGCAACAGCTGGTCGCCTACCGGATGACCGAGGCTGTCGTTGATGTGTTTGAAGTGGTCGAGATCGAGGAAAAGCAGCGCGAGCTGGGTGTCGTGGCGTTCGGCGTGGCGAATCGCCTGTTTGAGCCGCTCGTTGAGCAGCAGGCGGTTGGGCAGATCGGTGAGCGCATCGTGGTGGGCGAGGTGGTCGAGTTGCGCCTGCGAATGCTTGATCTGGCTGATGTCGGTAAATACCGCCACATAGTGGGTCAGTTGTTCCGCTTCGTCGCGCACGTCGCTGATCGTCATCCACACCGGAAAGATCGAGCCGTCGGCGCGGCGGTTCCACATCTCGCCGCGCCACTGGCCGGTTTGGGTGAGCGTGTGCCACATGTCGCGATAAAAGCTCTCGTCATGGCGCTCCGATTTCCACAGGCGCGGATTTGCGCCGATCACCGCCTCGCGCGGGTGGCCGAGGATATCGCTGAAGGCGCGGTTGACCTCGAGAATCGAGCCCTGTGCGTCGGTAATCAGCACGCCCTGATCGGTGTTCTCGAACACGCTGGCGGCGAGGCGCAGCCGCTCCTCGCTGGCCTGCAGCGCCTGCTCGATGCGCTTGCGCCCGGTAATGTCGCGCGCCAGCACAATCAGCGCCTTGCGCTGTCCGCCGTCCCCGAAGTGCGGCACCTTGATGACATCGAAGACGCACTCGCCGCCATCGGCGGTCGGCCAGATTTCCTCGCAGCGCGTCATGCTGCGCGCTTCCCAGGCCAGTTCGTCGCGTGCCCGCCAGCTCAGGAAAGCATCGCGCAGATGCGCATCGACCTGGTCCGCGATGTGTTCGTCGGTCATGCCGGTACAGTCCACACCGGCCAGCCCGAAAATATCGCGAATCGACGCGTTGGCATCCAGCCAGCGCCCCTCGCCATCCTTGACGCAGATGACGTCGGGCGAGGAATCGATCAGCGAGCGAAGACGTTGTTCGTTCTCCCGCAAGGCATGCTGCGCGCGGTGCGCATCAGTCACGTCACGAACCACGCAAATCAGTTCATCGCGATCGTCCACCCGGCCGATGCGTGCGTCATAGTGGCGCTGTTCGCCGCCGACATCGAGATCGTAATCGACAGTCTGGGCGCAGCCCTCGGCAAGCGCCCGCGCGAGCGCGTCGGTCAATAAACCACTGACCCCGGGCGGCAGCACGTCGCCCACTTTGCGGCCAAGGAAGTGTTCGGGCGCGACGTACAGATCGGATGTTCGTTGGGCGCGGTAGTCGAGGATCGTGCCGGCCGCATCGATGCGGAAGTAGAGATCGGGCAGTGCCTGAAACACGGCATCGAGCTCCGTCGCCGTGTCCTGCGCAGCCGCCACCTCCTGCGCAACGCCTGCCTCGGTTGCGTTCAGTTGCGTCATGACGTGCCACATGCCGAACGCGCCGGCGATCCTGCCGTCGGTGATCAGCGGGCCTTCGGAGCTGAGAACGCGATGCCGCCGGCCATCGATCGCCAGCATCACCTCGCGCGTGATGGCGCGTGGGCTCCCGATGACCTCGCGCTCATCTTCGCGCAGACCCTGGGCGACCTCGCTAAGATGCAGTGCCGCGTCGTTCCTGCCGAGAATCTGCGCTCGCGGCTTGCCGAGCAGATCGCTCAGCGCCTTGTTCACCAGCAGGTAGCGGCCGTCGAGATCCTTGGCAAAAATCGCATCGGGCGACTGCTCGATGATCGATTCGAGCAGGGTCAGGGTGTGCAGGCGCTCGCCGTCGAGCATCGCCGCGCGCCCGGCGGCTTCGCGGGTCTGCCGCGCGAATCCTCGCAGCAGCCAGTAAAGCATGGCCGCGGTGACGGCAATGAACGCCCCGCCGTTGAGCAGCGAGGCCCGCTCGATGGCCTCGCGCGAATCGAACAGGCGGTCGAGCAGCCCATCCGAGATCACCAGCCACAGCACCGCGAGCACGACATAGATCAGCACGATGCGCTGCGCACCGCCAACCGGCTGTCCGGCCGGCCGGTCCATCCCGGTCGACGCCTCGATGCTCACGCCACCTGTCTCCACGAGCCGCGCTCAGCGCGCCGCCACTCTCTGTCGAACCGGGTTTTCAGCCCTGCTGTCGACCGCCATATTGCGTACGATACACCCTTCGACCACGCCGAATCCACACTATCCAGGCACGCAATCAATGCGCGCTTTTTGGACCTTGAAACGGGGTTCACTGGATTCTCCGCCGGCGCCCGGGCGCGGCTGAAAGGCACTGAAACCGAGCGGTTCAGGAGGCGCCGCGTTCGCTGTCGATAATCAGGTCGACGCCACGTGCATCCGGCGCGACGGTCTGCACAGCCGCCTCCAGATCGCCGGGTTGCGCGCCGGCGCCGCCGTGTTTTGAAATGCGCGCGCCGATTGCCACCTGCGCCGGAATCGGACGATTGCCGGCCATCGACGGCACACCGGCAAAATCGAAGGCCAGCGGGAGGTCGGCCACTGTGTGACGCAGGATCGCAAAGGGCATGCCACCCTCCACCGGGCGCACGAAAATGAAGATCGCGTCGTCCGCCTCGGCCTTGCCGGCAAGATCGGGCGACAGCGCCAATCGCCCGGCAAGCGTCACGCCGGCGCCGTCCGCAGGCTCAGGCGCCGTCGGCGCGACAGCGGCCAGCGGCGGTAAACCACCGCGTGCGCGCGCCTCGGCAACGCCGCCGCGAATCGACTGGACCAGCTCGTTGTCAGGCGGCAGCATCGCCAGGATGCGTTCCCACTGCGCGGCGGCGCGCTGGTAATCCTCGGCCTGGAACGCTGCGCTGCCCGACAGCGCGAGCGCCTTGATGTTGTCGGGATCGAGTGCCAGCGCCTTGTCGATCAGGCGCGCCGGCTCCCCAGCCAGCACGCGGCCGTTGGCGGCGGCCAACGCGTCGGCCCAGTCGGCCAGCACCTGCGCATCGTCGGGCACCCGGCTGGCCAACTCGGCATAGGCAATGGCCGCTTCGTCGAAGCGGCCCATGGCGTTGTACGAGCGCGCCAGCATGTACCAGCCCTGCGGGTTGTCGGGGTCGGTCTTGAGACGCTCGGCGAGCGTGGCGACCATCTCCTCAACCTGCGCCTGGGTAATCTCCTGGCCGTCGTTTCCCGCCACCTTGGCCGGATCGAGTCCGTCAGGCTGTCCGATCGCCAGGTAAATCACCGCGGCCAGTGTCGGCACCAGCACCGCGACCGCGACACCCAAGAGACGCGCCGGTTTCGCCGCCAGCGGTACCGGCTGTGTTTCGCCCTCGTCGAGCGCCCGCCGTTCGAGTTCCTCGCGCGTGCGCTGGTAGTCGGTCTCGCTGACGCGGCCCGCGGCATGTTCGGCTTCGAGATCGGCAAGCTGTTCGCGCAACACCGAGAGCGCGGTGTTGGCCTGTGCCGCGCCGGCGTCTACTTCCGACACGCGGCGCGTGCCGGCGCCGAACAGCGGCGGCAGCAGCACCAGCAGCGCGCCGGCCACCAGCAGCGCGGCAACCACGACGAACATGGTCATGGCTGCGCCCCGCCGTCTTCTTTCTTTGTCGGTTCTTCGAGCAGCGCGCGCGCGCGGTCACGTTGCGCCGCATCGAGTTGCGGCGCGGTCTCGTGGCTGCGGCGCGACAGGCGCAGCAGCAGGAAGCCGATTCCGGTAATGGCGAGCACCGCCGGTCCGGCCCACAACAGCAAGGTGCTGATGCGCATCGGCGGCTCGTAGAGGACAAAATCACCGTAGCGCGCCACCATGTAGTCGAGTACCTGCTGTTCGCTCCGACCTGCGCTCAGTTGCTCGCGCACCTGGCCGCGCAGATCCTGCGCCAGATCAGCGTTGGACTCGGCGATCGACTGATTCTGGCAGACCAGACAGCGCAGCACTTCGGAGAGTTTGAGGACGCGCGCCTCGAGCGCCGGATCAGCGACCGCCGGGGTCGCCGTGTCGGGGGCAGCGCCAACCGAGATCGCACAGAAACACAGCCCGCAGGCCAGAAGGAATCGACGCATGTTCAGGCCTCGGCCTTGAGCGCCGCGATTTTGGGCAAGAGGATGTCGCGTACCGAATCGGCGGTGATCGGGCCGGTGTGCTTGTAACGAATCACGCCGTGCTTGTCGATGAGAAAGGTTTCGGGCACGCCATAGACACCAAAATCGATGCCCACGCGGCCGTCGATATCGAGCACCGAGGTGGTGTAGGGATCGCCGTGCGACTGCAACCATTCGTTGGCGCGTGAAATCGCCAGCGGAAGTTCCTGCCCCGCAGGGACCTTGCGGATGTCGATGCCACCATCGCCGCGCACTTCCTTGTAGTTGAGCCCAATGATCGGCAGCGCCTTGCGCTTGGCCAGCGACACCAGCACCGGATGCTCCTGCCGGCAAGCCACGCACCACGACGCCCACACGTTGAGCAGCCACACCTGGCCCTTCATGTCCTCGAGGCCCAGCGACTGCAGCGGATCGTCAAGCCGCGCCAGCGAAAACTGCGGCGCGGGTTTATCGATCAGCGGAGACGGCACATCGCGTGGATCGAGCTTGAGACCGAAGGCGAGAAAACCGACGAGCAGCAAAAAAAGGAAGAGCGGAACGAGAAACTTGGCTTTCATAAAGTGCTCAAACGACCTGCTGCGCGGCGGCCTTGGGCGCGGTGCGTGCGGCAAGGCGGCGATAACGCCGGTCAACCGCGGCAAATCCGCCACCCAGCGCCATCAGCCCGCAACCGACCCAGATCCAGCTGATGAAGGGCTTGTGATAGAGGCGGACGATCCACGTCGTCTCGTCGAGCTGCTCACCCATCGAGGCGTAGATATCGCCGAACAGGCCGATGTCGATCGAGGCCTCGGTCATCGGCATCTGGCGCGCCAGATAGAGCCGTTTTTCGGGGGTGAGCGTCGCCACCGGCTTGCCGTCCCGCGTCACCTTGAGCGTTCCGCGCGCCGCGGCATAGTTGGGGCCGGGGGCGTCGGTGATCGACATCAGCTCGAAATCATAGCCGGCAAGCTGCGCCACTTCACCGGCCTGCATCTTCACGTCGGTATTGGTTTGCGTGCCATTGACCAGCGTCACCCCGATGATGAACACACCAATGCCCAGATGCGCGCACCACATGCCCCACCAGGCGCGCGTAATGCCGCGCAGGCGGACGCCGAATGCCGTACCCGGCCGCTCGCGCATGCGGTCGATCAGCAGCATCGTGCAGGCGATCAGCACCCAGGCAGCCAGCGTCATGCCGACCACCATGCGCCAGCGCAGCGCGTCGGCGGCCCACGCGGTAAGGACGCCGAGCGCGATGCTGGCGAGCATCCACGGCGCCACGCGGCGCAACAGCGGACCGAGCACATGGCTCTTCCAGCGCAGGAACGGCGCGACCGCCATGAGCAGCACCACCGGCACCATGAGCGGCATGAAGACGGCTTCGAAGTACGGCGGACCGACGGAGATCTTGCCCATGCCCAGGGCGTCGAGAAACAGCGGGTAGAGCGTGCCCAGCAGCACCGAGGTGGCGACCACCGCGAGCAGAACGTTGTTGACCAGCAGCGCCGAATCGCGCGACACCAGCGCGAATTTGCCGCCCCCCGACAGCTTCGGCGCGCGCCATGCGAACAGCACCAGTGATGCGCCGATCACCAGCACCAGCAAGGCGAGGATGTAGAGCCCGCGCTTCGGATCGGTGGCGAAGGCATGTACCGAGGTAAGTACCCCGGAGCGCACCAGAAAGGTGCCGAGCAGCGACAGCGAAAAGGCGGCGATCGCGAGCAGCACCGTCCAGCTGCGGAAGGCACCGCGCTTTTCGGTCACCGCGAGCGAGTGAATCAGCGCGGTGCCGACCAGCCAGGGCATGAACGAGGCATTCTCGACCGGATCCC
>CBDULG010000195.1:0-6185 GCA_965367985.1 uncultured Rhodocyclaceae bacterium | reverse complement strand
CCGCTGACCGGCGAAGCGATCATGCGTGCCATCGAGATCAACGGCACGGCGATCAAGGCCAACCAGACCGCCTTCAAGTGGGGACGCCTGGCTGCGGTGGACATGGCCGCGGTGAAAAATGCCGCCAAGCCGAGCCACGGGACGCCGGACAACCATCGTCTATCGACCACGCTTGACGAGGTGATCGCACGGCGCAAGGCCTTCCTGACCGATTATCAGGATGACGCCTATGCCGCCCGCTATGTCGATCGCGTCGCCCAGGTGCGCGCCGCCGAAGAAAAGGTGGCGCCGGGCATCACGCTGCTCACCGAGGCAGTCGCACGCGGCTACTTCAAGATGCTCGCCATCAAGGACGAGTACGAAGTGGCACGGCTTTATACGCAAAGCGATTTTCTCGACCGCGTGGCCGCGCAGTTCGAGGGCGACTACACCATCAACTTCCACCTCGCGCCGCCGCTGCTCGCTGATCGCGATGCCAAGGGGCAGTTGGTGAAACGCCGCTACGGCCCGTGGATGCTCAAGGCCTTCGGTCTGCTGACCCGTTTCAAGCGGCTGCGCGGCAGCCGGCTCGATCCGTTTGCGCGCAGCGCCGACCGTAAGCTCGACCGTGAGTTGCTGGCCGAATACGAGGCGCTGCTCGACAAGATCGTCGCCGGGCTCGACAAGAACAACCACGAAGTGGCGATCGAACTGGCCAGCCTGCCCGATCAGGTGCGTGGCTTCGGCCATGTGCGCGAGCGTCATGCGTCGCATATGCACCAGCAGAAGGCCAAGCTGATTGCCCGCTTTGCCGATCCGTCGGTGATGATTGGCGACAACCCGGTGCGCTTCCATAAACCGGCGCGCACAACCGCTTGAGTTTTTTCTGAAACCTGTTGCCGTTTCGCCCCGCACGCCACAAGCGCGCGAGGGCGGCTTGGCGGCAACCATCTAAAGCACGAGAAGGAGACATGTCATGAGCGTTTTTTCAAAGAGCGATTTCGCTGACCACGAACAAGTCGTTTTCTGCAGCGATGACGCGAGCGGCCTCAAGGCAATTATCGCGGTCCACAATTCCAACCTTGGCCCAGCGCTCGGCGGTTGCCGCATGTGGCCTTATGCCAGCGAAGATGAAGCCGTCGACGACGTGCTGCGCCTGTCGCGCGGCATGACGTACAAGTCGGCGCTGGCCGGCCTCAAACTGGGCGGCGGCAAGTCGGTGATCATCGGCAACCCGCGCACCGACAAGACGCCGGCACTGCTCGACGCCTTCGCCCGCGCGCTCAACAATCTGGGCGGCCGCTACATCGCCGCCGAAGATTCGGGCACCAGCGTGGAAGACATGAAATACCTTGCCGAGCGCACCGAACACATCGCCGGCATCAAGGACAAGCCGACTGACGACGGCATGCGCAGTGGCGACCCGTCACCGGCAACCGCCTACGGCACCTTTATCGGCATCAAGGCAGCGGTGAAGGAAAAGCTCGGGCGCGATTCGCTCGACGGACTGCGTGTTGCGGTGCAGGGTCTGGGTCACGTCGGCTTCGATCTGGCGCAGCAGCTCCACAAGGCCGGCGCCAGGCTGTGGGTGACCGATATTCACACGGAGAATCCGAACCTGAGTCGTGCCCATGACGATCTGGGTGCCACCGTGGTCGCACCGGAAGCCATCTACAGCGCCGACGTCGAGGTGTTCGCGCCGTGCGCGATGGGCGCGGTGATCAACGACCAGACGATCGACAAGCTCAAGGCGGTGATCGTCGCCGGTGCCTCCAACAACCAGCTCGCCAAGCCGCGTCACGGTGTCGAACTGATGCGTCGCGGCATCCTCTACGCACCGGATTACGTCATCAACGCCGGTGGCATCATCGTCTACCACGAGCGCATCGGCTTCGACCGCGACGCATTGATCGCGCATGTCGACCGCATCTACGACACGCTGCTGGAGATCTTCGCGCGTGCGCGTGCCGAGGCGCGCCCGACCCACGAAGTGGCCGATGTCATCGCCGAAGAGCGCTTCAAGGGCTGACCCTCCGCGCCCAGGCGCCGGGACGCTGTCAATCCACAAAGGCAGCGCCCGGCGGCGGCACGCCGGCGCTGTATAAACCAGACGCCGCGCAACAAGAAAACCAGAGGAGATTGGATTCATGTCATCACAAGCCAAACCCGTGCACGGTCACTGGTCCTCGCGCAGCGGCTTCCTGCTCGCGGCGGTCGGCTCCGCCGTCGGTCTCGGTAATATCTGGAAGTTTCCCTATATGGTCGGCCAGAGCGGCGGCGCCGCTTTCGTTGCCGTCTATCTGGTGTGCATCGCGTTGATCGGCGTACCGATCATCGTCGCCGAATGGATGATCGGCCGGCGCGGGCAGGAGAATCCAGTCAATTCGATGGCCGACCTGGCGGTCAGGAACGGACGCAGCAAGGGCTGGATGTGGGTCGGTGTCACCGGCACGCTGGCTGGATTTCTGATTCTGTCGTTCTATAGCGTGATCGGCGGCTGGGCACTGAACTACCTGGGCCACGCGGCCAGCGGCGACTTCGGTGGTATCACCAAAGAGTCCGCAGACGGCCTGTTCACCGGGCTGTTGGGCAATGCCGGTTCGCTGCTCAGCTGGCATTCGGTGTTCATGGCAGCGACCGTTGGTGTAGTCGCCTTCGGCGTGTCCGGCGGTATCGAACGTGCGTCCAAAATCCTTATGCCGGCCCTGGGTGTGATTCTCGTGCTGATGGTGGGTTATGGCGTCACATCCGGCGGTTTCGGCCAGGCATTCAGCTATCTGTTCGCGCCCGATTTTTCGAAGATCGACGGCACCATCCTGATCGCCGCGCTCGGGCATGCCTTCTTCACCCTGTCGCTCGGCATGGGCATCATGATTGCCTACGGTTCCTATCTAGGTGAAGAGGTTAATCTGCTCGCAGCAGCGCGAACCGTGGCCATCATGGATACCGTCATTGCCCTCGGTGCGGGGCTGGCGATTTTCCCCATCGTGTTCGCCAACGGCCTCGATCCGGCGGCGGGTCCGGGTCTCATCTTCGTCACCTTGCCACTCGTGTTCGGTCAGGTCACCGGCGGCGCATTGCTCGGCACGCTGTTCTTCGTCCTGCTCACCTTCGCGGCGCTCACCTCGGCCATTTCGCTGCTCGAACCGTCGGTCGAATTGCTCGAGGAGCGCACGCCGCTGCGCCGCGTGCCGGCCACCATCGTCGCCGGACTGGCGGTGTGGGCGCTGGGCATCGCCGCGCTGCTATCGTTCAACCAGTGGAGCGACGTGCTGATCTTCGGCAACAACATCTTCGATCTGCTCGACAAACTGACCAGCAAGTTCCTTCTGCCGATCACCGCGCTGGGTGCGATGTTGTTCGTCGGCTGGCGACTCGATCTCGACAGCGTGCACAAAGAACTCGGCCTGGGTTCGACCGGCAAAACGATATGGAACGTGGTCGCCCGCTTCATCGCGCCGATCGGCGTGGTGGTGGTGTTCATCACCAGCCTGTAAGCGGTTGCGCTCGGTGCACTGTGACTGAAGAAGCCCGGCATCTGCCGGGCTTCTTCAGTCTCGGCGTGTGCCGCCGCAGCCGGTGGTCGAAGCCGTTGACCCGCGCGTTTGCCCTGCCATGCGACGCCTTGATAGTCTGTGGCGTTAATTATTTCGGGATGATTCCTTCATGACATCGACACCCAACGACTCCGCCGCGCAGGTATTGCCCTGCGTGGAACTCGAAACCGGCCCCAAGCCGACCCATGCCGTGATCTGGTTGCACGGCCTCGGCGCAGACGGGAACGATTTTGGTCCCGTGGTAGAAATGTTCGACGCCGCCAGGCTGCCGCCGACCCGCTTCGTCTTTCCACACGCGCCGATGCGCCCGGTGACCATCAACGGCGGCATGGTGATGCGCGCCTGGTACGACATTCTCTCGCAGGACTTCGCCCAGCGGCGCGAGGACCCGCAGGGCGTAATCGAGTCGGCCGCGCAACTCGAAGCGCTGATCGCCCGGGAAAATGCACGCGGCATCGATGACGCCAACATCGTCATCGCGGGCTTTTCGCAAGGCGGCGCCATCGCGCTATACACCGCGCTGCGCCACCCAAAGCGCGTGGCTGGCGTGCTCGCCCTGTCGACCTACCTGCCGCTCGCCGATTCGCTCGCCGACGAGGCCAGCGAGGCCAATCGCGACGTGCCGATCTTCATGGCACACGGGCGCGACGACATGGTCATTCCGTGCCGCTTCGCAGAACGCTCACGTGATCTGTTGAAATCGGCGGGCTATGCCATCGACTGGCAGGTGTACATCGTCGAGCACGGCCTGGTGATGGAAGAGATCCGCGACATCGAGACGTGGCTGCGCAAGGTGCTGGTGTAGGAAACCTGATTGAAGCGGGTTTGCGCCGACGCCAAAGAGGCGCCACATATAAATCGAAAGCCCGGGCCCCGGCCCCAAGCTTTGTTGGGGCGTCGAGTTCAGCGTGTTGGTCGCCGGAAGTTTGTTGCAAGCGTTGACCGTTTCGCCTTCGACCGCCATCACCCATTGGGTAAGCGCGCCAGGCGCCGAGCTGCGGTTTCTCGGTTGAACATCGTTCCGGGCGCGGAGTCTGAATTACACCAGCATGGAAATGCTCAGGCGGCGGTCGCCGGCGCCTCGTGCCGAGGGAGGCGCGGGGACCCGTCAGGGTGAGATCGAGGATTCCCACCACCGATCAACGTATCTTGAATGAGCGTGCGCTAGGGCATCTGCGGCGACGCGAAAGGAAGTCGACATGAACACGATCAGAAGTGCAGCCGTCGGAATCGGCAAACTGCTGTGCGCGGCGCTGTTTGCGACGACGAGCGCACAGGCGGCGTTTGCCGCCGAGATTCACATCAAGATGCTGGATAAGTCCGATTCAGGGCCGCTCTCTTTCGAGCCGAGCTTTGTGAAAGCGAATCCGGGCGACACGCTGGTTTTCGATCCTGTGCAGATGGGCGGGCACAGTTCCGTTTCGGTGCTGGTCCCACCCGGGGCGCAAGCCTGGACCGGCGCGCCGGACAAGGAAACGCGCGTCACGCTGGATGCCGAAGGCGTCTACCTCTATGTGTGTGCGGCCCACAAAATGATGGGCATGGCCGGCGTCGTCCTCGTCGGCAACCCGGTCAATCTGCAGGAGGCCAAGGCCGCTGCCGAAACGGAATCGTCGAAATTTGTCCTGAACAAGGACCGGTTCGAAAAGGCATTGGCTCAGATCCAGCAGAACTGACTGGATGCCGCATGTGTAGCCAGGAAGCAGCGTAGCGGAACATGGCTATCAAGAGCGGAAACGGGACGTGTTGCGGTCGCGTCTTGAAATGGAATTGCTTATTGCAGCGGCGTTCGCGACCCGTGGCTTTGGGCGCTAGCGCGCGCAACTGCGCAAACCGGCATATACATCATTGCGCTCGGGGGTGAAAAAGTTGCGGTAGCGCGGATGCGCGATGCGGGGCGACGTTGCCACGCTGGCGCCGCGCAGCACGAATCGGTCGGCGAACCAGGGCGCCGAATAGTCGCGATAGGGGTGTGGCGAGAAACCGGGGTAGGGCGCGAAGCGGCTGGCGGTCCATTCCCATACTTGGCCCCAGTGGAAGTCGGGGTGCGTCCGCGCGGCGACCTCCCACTCGGCTTCGGTCGGCAGGCGACGGCCCGCCCAGCGGCACCAGGCGTCGGCTTCGTCGCGGCGAAGATGCATGGCCGGCGCATCAAGCGGCAATGCCTCCCATTGTCCGAAAACCCGGCGCTGCCAACGGCCATTTTCGCGGCGCAGGTAGCGCGGTGGCGCAATGCCGGTTTCTTCGACGAAGGGCAGGTAGCGGCGCCAGCTCACCACATCCGAATCAATTTCGAAGGCCGGAACCGTCACCTCATGCGGCGCGAGTTCGTTGTCGAATGCGAACCCGTCTCCGCCCCAGCCAAGAATGTGATGGCGTTCCGAAATGACGAGCGGACGCACGTCGGCCACTGGCTCGGTCGCTTTGCGCAGCGACGCCGGAAGCGCGATGTCGAGCGCCTTCGCCATGTAAGTGCCGGCTTCGCCGTGCATGTCCTCGTGAAACAACACCAGGCGGAAGAAGTACAAATCCGCATCGGTCTCCCGCGTGGCGCCAAGCAGCGCCAGCGTATCGGCCAGACCTTCGCTGAGGTAGGCGCGCGTCGTGGACAGATCGGGCAGCTCGAGATGCCAGCGCGATCTGTGTTCG
>CBDULG010000194.1:0-6190 GCA_965367985.1 uncultured Rhodocyclaceae bacterium | reverse complement strand
CGACACCGGATCAGCGTCGAGCGCAATCTTGAAAGTCGCCGCACTCACGCCCAGCGCGCTGAGCGATAGCAAAATGCCCGCAATGAAACGCAACGATTTCTTCATGACTTGTCTTCCTTCCTTCTTGGGTGGAAACACCATGTCTTCTTGGAACACCGACTCGGGCCCGTAGTCCCCGAAAACCAACCGGCTCGTCCGCAACTTACACGCAAGGCAAGTCCACGCCTTCGGGCCTCAGCAACGAAAGCATAGCTCAATTGAAATCTGGATACAGAAGATGCGGAAAACGCTGGCTGGTTCGCAGCGGCGCACTTTGCGATCCGGCGCACACCACGCAAACAATCGGGAACTTGCACGAGTCACCCAATTCGCAAATGGCGAGAAACAAAAAAGCCAACCCGAAGGCTGGCTTAAGTGCTTGATTCTAATGGTCGGGGCGGCGGGATTCGAACTCGCGACCCCTTGCACCCCATGCAAGTGCGCTACCAGGCTGCGCTACGCCCCGACACAAGCCGGCGATTATAGCAAAGCCGGTCGAAACTACAAACGCTAGCCTTTGAGTTGCTGCAATACGTCTTGAAGGGCTTGCCGGACATAGGCGATCTTGTCTCGCAACGCGTCGGCTTCGATCACCTCTTCCTGCGCATGTATTGCCGACGCATTGAGCTGATTGCGCGCGCCCGAGATGGTAAAACCGTCGCGATAGAGCAGCTCGCGAATCCTGCGGATCAGCAACACCTCATGATGCTGGTAATAGCGGCGATTGCCGCGGCGCTTGACCGGCTTGAGTTGGGTGAACTCCTGCTCCCAGTAGCGCAGGACGTGCGGCTTGACGCCGCACAAGTCACTCACCTCGCCGATGGTGAAATAGCGCTTGGCCGGGATCGGCGGGAGGTCGGGTGCGCCTTCGGCGCTATGATTTTCCTGCATCGCTCAGACTTTCCACCGCGGATTTGAGTTTTTGACTGGCGTGAAAAGTGACCACCCGGCGCGCGGAAATCGGGATCTCTTCGCCCGTTTTCGGATTGCGTCCGGGGCGTTGCGGTTTGTCGCGCAACTGAAAGTTGCCGAATCCCGACAGCTTTACGCATTCACCTCGCTCGAGCGCCGAGCGAATTTCTTCAAAGAAACACTCGACCATGTCTTTCGCTTCACGCTTGTTCAGACCGACCTGCTCGAAAAGCATGTCGGCCAGCTCAGCCTTCGTTAATGTCATCGTCGCTTCCGTCATCCGCGCAGGCAGGCATCGAAGTCGTTTTGTGCGCAACGCAGGAGTGTCGCGACCGCCGCATCCACTTCGGCGTCTTCAAGGGTTCGCTGAGTATCTTGCATTAACACCCTGAAAGCAAGGCTCTTTTTGCCCTGATCCACACCCTTGCCTTGATACACGTCGAACAACTGAATCTGCTTGACGATCGCCGGCGCAGCTGCCGTGAGCGCGTCGAGCAGCTTTGCCACCGGCAGGGCATGATCGACGACCAAGGCCATATCGCGCAGGACGGCGGGCTGTCGCGATATGGGTGCATAAACGGGCAGCGACGTCGCGAGCAGCGCCTCGACATCGATTTCGCAGACCACGGGTGCGGTGCCAAGTTCGTACTTCTGAACCCATTTGGGATGGAGTTCGCCAAAGGTGCCGACGGTTTCCCCGCGGTGCACAATGGCGGCGCAACGCCCCGGATGAAGCGCCGGATGCGTTGCAACCTCAAAGCCGAGCGCCTCCGGTGCGAATATCGCCTCGATGTCGCCCTTTAGATCGAAAAAATCGATCTGCCGCGCCGGCAGGCCCCACTGGTCCGCACCCGCGCCGCCCGCCGCAATCATGCCAAGCCGCACCGGCTGGTGATAACCGGGCACTGGCCGCGCATTCGCATCGCTGACAAAACAGCGGCCAACTTCAAACGCGCGCACCCGCATATTCTGCCGTTTGCGGTTGACGACAAGGGTATTGACTAGGCCGGGAATCAGGCTACTGCGCATCACGTTCATCTGGCTGGCAATCGGGTTCGCCAAGCGGATGGCATCGGGGTTATCACAAAAGTCCGTTTCCCAGGTGTCTTCGATGAAGGCGTAGGTGACCACTTCCTGGTAGTCACGATCGGCCACCAAACGGCGCACCTGCCAGTGGTCGCGCTGCGCCTCAGGCCGCGGCAGCATGGCGAGCGCGCCTTGCGGCACTGGCGCCGGAATATTGTCGTAGCCATACAGGCGAGCCAATTCCTCGACTAGGTCTTCTTCGATTTCGATGTCAAATCGATACGACGGCGGCGTAACCTCGAAGCCGTCAGCTTTTTGCTGGACAGCAAGATGAACACGCGTCAGGAGGGATTCGATCTGCGCGTCGTCCAGCGCAATGCCAAGCACGCGCCGCGCGCGCGCAGGCCGTAGCAATACGGGCGGTCGTTTCGGCAAGTCAGCGAGCGACTCCACGCGGTTGACGGGTCCAGCCTCGCCGCCGCAGATATCGAGGATCAGCCGCGTGGCGCGCTCGATCGCAACAGGTGAAAGCTCGGGATCGACACCGCGTTCGAAACGGTGGGATGCATCCGAACTGAAACCATATTGCCTCGCCCGCCCAGCGATGGCATCCGGCGCGAAGAATGCCGCCTCGAGAAAGACATCGCGTGTATCGGGCGAAATTCCGCTCAGTTCGCCGCCCATAATGCCGGCCAGCCCGAGCACCGCGGTGTCATCGGTGATCAGCAAGGTGCCCGCGTCGGGCGTGACGATCTGCTCGTTGAGCAATTCGAGTTGCTCGCCCGTGCGCGGCATGCGTGCGTGAATCGCGCCGGTCAGCCGATCGTTGTCATAAGCGTGCAATGGCTGCCCGAACTCGAGCATTACGTAGTTGGTTATGTCGACCAGCGGACTGATGGCGCGAATTCCACAACGCTCGAGACGACGCTTCATCCAGTCGGGAGTCGTGGCGCGCGCATCGACGCCGCTGATGATGCGCCCGCAAAAACGCGGGCAACCGGCGGGTGCATCGAGAACGATTTCGCGCTGCAATTCGATGCTCACCGAAACCGGTTCGTATTCGGGCAGCGTGATCGGCAGATCGGTAAGCGCCGCCACTTCCCGCGCCACGCCGGCGAGACTCAGGCAGTCGGCCCGGTTGGGCGTGAGCTTGATGACGAAGACGGTATCGTCGAGATCGAGCAAATCACGTACATCATGACCGACAGGCGCGTCCTCGGCGAGCACATGCAGCCCGGCATGTTCCTCCGAAAGGCCGAGTTCGCGCGCCGAACACAACATGCCGTGCGAGGCGACACCACGCAGTTTGGCCTGCCTGATCTCGATCCCCGGCAAGCGTGCGCCTACCAGCGCACACGGCACCTTCATTCCCGCCTCGGCATTTGGCGCACCGCAAACGATCTGCAGCAGATCGGCCGCACCGACATCCACTTGGCACACCTTGAGGCGGTCCGCGTCGGGATGCCGCTCGGTAGAAACGATATGGCCGACGACGACGGAGTTGAATGCGCCACCGGCCGGCTTCATTTCTTCGACTTCCAGCCCGGCCATGGTCAGTAGTTGACCAAGCGCCTCGCCGTCGAGCGCTGGATCGACGAAACTGCGCAACCAATTTTCTGAGAATTGCATCGTCGCTTACCTGAATTGGCTGAGGAAACGCAGATCGCCCTCGAAGAAGAGGCGCAGGTCGTTGATCCCATAACGCAGCATGGTGAGCCGGTCGGGCCCCATGCCAAAGGCAAAGCCCGTGTATTTTTCCGGGTCGATTCCGCCATACCGAAGCACGTTCGGATGGACCATGCCGCACCCCGCGATCTCCAGCCAGCGGCCTTCCATTTCGCCGTGCATGAACGCCACGTCGATTTCTGCACTCGGTTCTGTAAATGGGAAGAACGAGGGGCGGAAGCGCACCTGCAAATCGTCCGACTCGAAGAACTTGCGCAGGAAATCGGCGATCACGCCTTTAAGATCGGCGAAGCTGATTGCCTCGCCGACCCACAATCCTTCGACCTGATGAAACATCGGCGAATGCGTCGCATCGGAGTCAACGCGATACACACGCCCGGGAATGATTACGCGAATTTCAGGCATATGCTCGCGATCACCGAACTGCGCTACGTGGTCGCGCATGGTGCGCACCTGCACGGGACTTGTATGCGTGCGAAGCAACACCTCCTCGGTACCTTCGAGATAGAAGGTGTCGTGCATCGAGCGCGCTGGATGGTTTTCAGGTGTGTTGAGTGCGGTGAAGTTGAAGAAATCGGTCTCGATCTCGGGGCCGTCGGCCACTTCGAAACCGATCGAACGGAACAGCGCTTCGATGCGTTCCAGCGTTCGACTCACGGGGTGCAGCCCACCTTTCCCCATGCCGCGGCCGGGCAAGGTGACATCGAGCGATTCGGCCGCAAGTTGATCGGCCAATGCCGCTTCGCGCAGAGCGTCGCGACGCGCCTCCAACGCGCCTTCGATCTCGGCTTTTGCGGCATTGATTTGCGCACCGGCTGCCCGACGCTCATCGGCCGAGAGCTTACCGAGGGCTTTCAGCGCCTGCGTAACCGCGCCGTTCTTTCCCAGGTAGCGCGACTTGGCTACTTCCAGCGTATTTCCATCCGCTGCCGCGGAGAAATCCTCGCGCGCCTGCTTTACGACTGAATCAAGATCATTCATGAACATGAGCCGTGGTTCGATTCAGAAAAAAAAAGGAGGCCAGGCCTCCTTTCTTTACGCTGCGCCTGGTCAGGCAGCGAGTTTGGCCTTGGCCTGCTCCGCCAGCGCGGCGAATGCCGGTTTGTCGAACACGGCCAGATCGGCGAGCACCTTCCGGTCCACTTCGATTGCTGCCTTCTTGAGGCCATTCATGAACGTGCTGTAGGTCATTCCCAACTCACGCGACGCGGCATTGATACGGGCAATCCAGAGCGCGCGAAACTGACGCTTGCGTTGGCGGCGGTCGCGATACTGGTACTGCCCGGCCTTCATCACAGCCTGTTTGGCTACGCGATAGACATTCTTGCGGCGGCCGCGATAGCCCTTGGCCTGGGCGATGACTTTCTTGTGGCGGGCGCGCGCCGTTACTCCACGTTTTACTCGAGGCATCTGTTCCTCCTATCAGGCGTAAGGAATCATGGAACGGACCATCTTCTCGTCCGCCGCATGGACCTTTACCACACCACGCAAGTGACGTTTGTTCTTGGTCGTCTTCTTGGTAAGGATGTGACGCTTGAACGCCTGGGCGCGCTTGATGCCGCCACCGGCACGCAGTTTGAACCGCTTGGCCGCACCGCTCTTCGTTTTCATCTTGGGCATTGAATGCTCCTGTTATGTCATGGCGCCGGGTAACGCAACGCGTTTTTGGAACCCGAAACCACTTGTCCTGGAGGCGCACTAGCCACCTCCGCCATCAATCCGCATCGCATACGGATATTCGTTGCTACGCTTAAATGCGCTTTAAATCTGCTTCTTTGTCGGTGCGACCACCATCACCATCTGGCGGCCTTCCATCTTCGGCATTTGCTCGACAACGGCGAAACCTTCGAGATCGCCGCGAATGCGCTCGAGTTGCCGCATGCCAAATTCCTGGTGCGCCATTTCGCGTCCGCGAAACCGCAGCGTTACTTTTACCTTGTCACCATCGTCGATGAAGCGGCGAAGATTGCGCATCTTTATCTGGTAGTCGTTTTCGTCGGTTCGCGGCCGAAGCTTTATTTCCTTGATCTGTACCTGCTTCTGCTTCTGCTTGGCTTCGTGCGCCTTCTTCGCCGCCTGGTACTTGAACTTGCCCACATCCATGATGCGGCATACCGGTGGCTCCGCGAGCGGCGCGATTTCTACCAGATCCAGCCCGACTTCTTCTGCCATCACGAGCGCATCGCGAATCGAGACGATTCCAGCCTGCTCCCCTTCACTATCAATCAGGCGCACTTCCGGTGCGTTGATCTCTTGATTGATCCGCTGCTTCTTTTCCTGAGCGATGGTTTAGCTCTCCTGAATTAAAACGAAATCAGGCCGTGCTGGCGCGCGAATCAACTTCGCGCTGCCAACGCTCGATCAACGTGTCGAGAGACATCTGGCCAAGATCCTGGCCACTCCGAGCGCGCACGGCCACGAGTCCGGCCGCCTTCTCCTTGTCACCGACAATGATCTGATAGGGCAACCGGCGTACGCTGTGCTCGCGGATTTTATACGTGATCTTTTCGTTCCGCAAATCGGGAAC
>CBDULG010000193.1:0-6259 GCA_965367985.1 uncultured Rhodocyclaceae bacterium | reverse complement strand
TGTTGACGCCGCGCAGTTCGATCATCACGTCAGTGGCAGGTTTTTGGGCAGCGGCGGTCATGGCAATAATCCCGTTGTTGTCGGTTGAAACATTCGGTCTCGCGCCTCAGCGGCGTTTGTGACCGGTATGCAGTTTGACTTCCAGCCACTGGCTGTAGCGCGACATGCTGAAGCAGAAGATCCAGAACACGAAAGCCGTAAACACATAGCCTTCGGTCGAATACCCGAGCCAGTTCGGATCGTTGAGCGCGTTCTGCACCATGCCCAGCAGTTCGAGCAAGCCGACGATGATCACCAGCGTGGTGTCCTTGAACAGCGCGATGAAGGTGTTGACGATGCCCGGGATGACGATCTTCAGCGCCTGTGGCATGACGATCAGCCCCATCTTGCGCCAGTAGCCCAGGCCAAGCGCGTCGGCCGCCTCGTACTGCCCCTTGGGGATGGCTTGCAGGCCGCCGCGGACCACTTCGGCCATATAGGCCGACTGGAACAGCGTAATGCCGATCAGCGCACGCAGCAGCTTGTCGAAACTTACGCCTTCGGGGAGGAACAGCGGCAGCATCACCGAGGACATGAACAGCACGGTGATCAGTGGCACGCCGCGCCAGAACTCGATGAACATCACGCACATCGACTTGACGATCGGCATGTTGGTCGCCTGACGCCCGAGCGCGAGCACGATACCCAGCGGCAGGGCAGCGAGACACCCGACGGCGGCCAGCAGCAGGGTGAGCGACAAACCGCCCCAGCGCGCCGTATCGACCGGCACCAGCCCGAACACGCCGCCGCGCATGAGAACGAGCGCAATGAACGGGTAGACGAAGACGATGAAGCCCGCCAGCTGCATCTTGTAGCGGAAGTTCTTGAAGAACAGCGGTGCGGTGAGGAACAGCAAGCTGCCGAAGACCAGATCGACCCGCCATGTTTGCGCGGGCGGATAGAAGCCGTACATGAAGGTGTTGAAGCGCGCGTTCACGAACACCCAGCACGCGCCGCCGGAGTCACATGCTTCACGTGTCTCGCCAATCCAGTCTGCACTGAAAAACGCCCAGTTGAGCAGGGGCGGCAAGCCGGACGCCAGCAGATATATGGCGAGCAGCGTCAGCAGCGTGTTCGGCCAGCTCGAGAACAGGTTGCGACGCAACCAGCCGATAACACCCACCGATGCCGTCGGTGGCGGAAGGTCGGGCAGCGGGACGAAATCAGTCGACATGGTCTACCGCTCCTCAAGCGCCACGCGGGCGTTGTACCAGTTCATGAACACCGAGATGATGAGGCTGAGCACGAGATACACGCTCATCGTGATTGCAATGATCTCCACTGCCTGCCCGGTTTGGTTGAGCGTCGTCCCGGCAAACACGGCGACCAGATCCGGGTAGCCGATGGCGGCGGCAAGCGAAGAGTTCTTGGTCAGGTTGAGATACTGGCTGGTCAGCGGCGGGATGATCACGCGCATCGCTTGCGGGATAATCACCAGGCGCAGCGTCCAGGAGGGGCGAAGGCCGAGCGCGCTGGCCGCCTCGGTTTGCCCGTGCGACACCGACTGGATACCGCTTCGCACCGTCTCGGCAATGAACGCAGCGGTATAGATCGACAGCGCGAGGGTGAGTGCAAACAACTCCGGAATCACTACCAGCCCGCCGGTGAAATTGAAGCCGGTCAGCGCGGGAATGTCCCAATGCAGTGGCGCACCGGTGGCAATGAAAACCAGCGCCGGCAAACCGAAGAGGATCGCCAGCGAAACGTAAACCGTGTGAAAAAGCTGGCCGGTTGCCTCGAAGCGCGCGCGCGCCCAGCGCACCAGAAAGATCACCGCGACGATTGCCACGACAATGGAAATGAGCGTCGCCATGATGCCGTCCTCAAGCACCGGCGCGGGCACATACAGGCCACGGTTGCTGAGGAAGGCCATTTCGCCGAGCGAAAAACTATTGCGCGGCCCGGGCAGGTTGAAACCGATGGCGAAATACCAGAAAAAGATCTGCAGCAGCAGCGGGATGTTTCGGAAAATCTCGATGTAGGCGGCGGCGAGCTTGGAAATCAGCCAGTTGGACGACAGGCGAAGAACGCCCATGATGAAACCGATAATCGTCGCGCAGAAGACGCCAAGTATCGAAACCAGAATCGTGTTGAGCAAGCCGACGATGAAGGTGCGGCCGTAGGTCGACGTTTCGCTGTACGGGATCAGTGACTGCAGAATGGCAAAGCCGGAAGTGCGGTCAAGAAAGCCAAAACCGGTGGAAATCCCACGTGCTTCCATGTTGTTCAGCGTATTGCGCACGATATAGAAAAAGAACAGCGCAACAGCGATCGTGGCGATGATCTGGAACACCAGCGCCCGGAACTTGGGATCGGAAAGGCGCCGTGGTTTGGCGGGCTCGTCTCCCGCGACAAGTGGGTCAGCCATCAGCGGCCTCGCTTTGATAAATGATCAGTCGATCAGGCCGGCACAGCTTGCGCATGTGCCGGCCCGTTTCGCTTAGCGAATTGGCGGTGCGTACTGCAGACCGCCGTTACTCCATAGTGCATTCACGCCGCGCTCGATTTTGAGCGGGCTGTCTTTGCCGACGTTGCGTTCGAACATCTCACCGTAGTTACCCACTTGCTTGATGATGTTGTAAGACCACTTGTCGTCGAGACCGAGGAACGAACCCGACACACCTTCAACCATGAGCAGGCGGCGGACATTGGGGTCTGTGCTGTTCATCATTTCGTCGACGTTGGCGGAGGACACACCCAGTTCTTCGGCATTGACCTGGACAAACAACGACCACCTCACAACGTTGAACCACTCGTCGTCGCCCTGACGCACGACCGGGCCGAGCGGCTCCTTGGAGATGATTTCCGGCAGCACGATTGCGTCATCCGGATTCGGCAGCTTGATGCGCAGTGCGTAGAGCTGGGACTGATCGGAGGTCAGCATGTCGCACCGGCCAGCCTCGAACCCCTTGATGGTTTCGTCCGTGGTGTCGTAAGTAATCGACGTGTATTCCATTTTGTTGGCACGGAAGTAGTCAGCGAGATTCAGCTCGGTCGTTGTGCCGGCCTGAATGCACACCGCGGCGCCCGACAGCTCCTTGGCGCTCTTCACGCCCAGCTTTTTGCTGACCATGAAACCCTGGCCATCGTAGTAGTTCACGCCGGCAAAATTCAGCCCGAGGCTGGTGTCCCGCGTGTAGGTCCAGGTGGTGTTACGCGGCAGCATGTCGATCTCACCGGACTGCAGCGCGGTGAACCGCTCCTTGGCGTTGAGCGGGGTGTATTTCACCTTGGTGGCGTCGCCGAACATGGCGGCCGCAACGGCACGGCAGGCATCAACGTCGATGCCTTTCCAGGTGCCCTTGTCATCGGCGGCGGAGAAGCCGGGCAGGCCGGTACTCACGCCGCACTGAACGAAGCCTTTCTTCTTGACAGCATCGAAGGTGGCGCCGGCATGGGCACTGCCGATCACCAGCATGCCCGTTGCGGCCAAAGCGACCGCCACATTGAATCGTCGTGCTCTCATCATCAATCTCCAGTTTGCAAATTTTGTTGCGGCCGCGCAGCGCAACGGGCCACACCTCGACGCATGCCGGAACACTCCGGTCATGGCGCTATTAAAACAACTGTTTCAATTGGATACAACGGGCAGCGCGCTGTGGATAACCCTGATCATCGCTGTGTACGATCGCAATCCAACGAGCAGATGTGCACGTGCAGCATGACAAATACCTTATCACACCGATTTGATGTGATGACGCTGCCACCGGCGCCCAACGACGGCTGTTGCCCCCGCTCAGGCCGCACGGAACCGTTCAGTCGCCCTCGCCCGTGGCACCCCATCGCGGCGACAATTGATGCGCGACGCGCAGCTGGTCGAGCACGCGTGCCACAACGAAATCGACCATGTCCTGCAAGCTTTCCGGGCGTGTGTAAAAGGCCGGATTGGCTGGCAGGATGCACACGCCGAGCCGGGCCAGGGTGAGCATGTTTTCAAGGTGAATGACCGAAAACGGTGTCTCGCGCGGTACCAGCACGAGTTGCCGCCGCTCCTTGATCACCACGTCGGCGGCGCGCTCGATGAGGTTGCGGCTCATGCCGTTGGCAATCGCCGCGAGCGAGCCCATTGTGCACGGGCACACGACCATCGCGTCGGGCGGATTGGAGCCGGACGCCGGCGGCGCGAACCACTCTTCGCGACCAAATACACGGAGCTGGCCCGCTTTCGCACCGAAACGCGCCGACAAATCCGCCGCGACGTCGGCCGGGCGCGAGGGCAATTGCCAGTCCATTTCCTGCCGCGCGACGATTTGCGCAACCTGCGAATAGAGCAGCCACACGGTGTGTCCGGCGCCCAGCAGGCACTCGATGAGGCGCACGCCATAGGGCATGCCGGAGGCGCCGGTAAGCGCGACGGTGAAAATGCGTGCGTCAGTAGTCACGGCAGCCAACCTTCGTCGAAAGCGTGCTCACAAGCGTAACGCACGGGCGCCCTTGCCGCGCGTCCCCGCTCAACGCAGATAGTCGCTGATCAACACCCAACGACCGTCGCGAATCTGCGCCAGGCGGCCGTGCCGGTTGCCCAGGTGATCGTCGGCGGTGAAGCGGTATTCCGGGCTGCCGAGGAAGTCGCGCGTGGTATGCAGGCCTTCCATCGCCTTCGTGAAGCTGTCTGCGGTCAGCGCGCGCCCTGCGCGCTCGAGCCCCTGAATGAATACATCGGCGACGTTGTAGCCCATTGCACTCCAGATGTTGGGCGGCGCACCGTAGCGCTGCGTGTAGCGTTCGATCCAGTCGGCGAGCACGCGGTTGGCGCCCTCGGCATAGGGCAGCGGCATCACGCTCACGCCATACAGGCCTTCGACCGCCTCACCGCCGAGTTCGTGGGTCTGTGCCGAATACCCGGAGGCGGTGACCAGCATGTCCACATTCCAGCCGGTCTTGCGCGCCTCGCGCACCGCCCCGACGGTCTCGCGCACTACCGTGGCGAGCACCACAAGATCGCAATCGGCGGCTTGCAGACGGGCAATCTGACTGGCGAAATCGGTCGCACCGCGCTTGTAACCAACCTGTTCGACCATCGTTAGCTTGGCTTCATCAAGGGCGGCGGATACACCCTTGAGTACCTCCTGGCCGTAGTCGTCGTCCTGGTACAGCACGCCGACACGCTGGTAGCCGTTCCTGCGGATCATTTCGCTCACCGCCGCCTTCATGTAGTCGCGATAGGGCGCAAAGAGCTGGAACTTGAGCGGATGCAAGGGTTCGTAGGTCGCCTGGTGCGGCGAAAACGGGAACATGTGCGGGCGCCCGGCATCGATGGCAATCGGCATCGAGGCCATCACCACCGGCGTGCCCAGATTGCCGAGAAAGGCGAACACACCGTCACGCGCCATCAGCTTGCGCGTCGCCAGCACGGCGCGCTTGGGATCGTAGCCACTGTCCTCGACACGCAATTCCAGCTTCCGGCCATGCACACCGCCCCCGGCATTTGCCTCCTCGAAGCGCATCTGCATGCCGTCGCGGATCGGCGCGCCCAGCATGGCGATCGGTCCCGACAAATCCTGCACCGTGCCGACACGCAGCACACGATCGGTCACACCGGGTTCTGCGATTGCGCTATGCATCCATAGGGCGCACATCAGCACTGCCGCGCCTAGCCACTTTCCGTTCATGTCCTCTCCCTGTTGCGCTTGCTCTTATATGGGAGGCCGATTATCGCGCGTTTTATGAGAGGAACCCGAATCTGCTCGATGCGGGCTCAACGCACCAGCCCCGCGGGGCGCCACAACACCACCGCAACCAGCACCGCGCCAAAGGCCAGCAGTTCCAGGCCGGCGAGATTCGCCACGCCGGCGGGCAGCACCTCGCGCAACACGCCGATCGCCTGCGGCAGCGCGACGATTACCATCGCGCCCCACACCGCGCCCATGAGCCGGCTGGCGCCGCCGACAAAGACCAGCATCAACATTTCAAAGGACACGTGTAAACCGAATTGCTCCGGGCTCAGGTAGCCGAGCCAATGCGCGTAAAGCGCGCCGGCCAGCGCACCGAGCGCGCCACCGACCATGAATGCCTGCGTACGCACGCGCGCCGCGTCGACCCCGATCGCCGCGGCGGCGTCCTCATCGTCACGGAGTGCCCGCCAGGCGCGACCCACGCGCGAACCCAGCAAGCGTCGACACGCCGCCAGCGCGACCCCCAGCGCGGCCAGACTGAACACGCACTGCAAGGCCGGGTCGCGCAGCGCCAGGCCGAACAACGAGAACGCGGGCACGCTGAG
>CBDULG010000192.1:0-6287 GCA_965367985.1 uncultured Rhodocyclaceae bacterium | reverse complement strand
CACCACGACAGTGAGTATTCAACGGATAACGCCTTTGGCTCATCCGACCGACGACAATTAATCGTCCGCTTTGCCCTCGCCTGGAAAACACGACTGCAATATCGCCGCGAGTTTGTCGGCGCCCATCCGGTCCATCAGCTCGATGTTTCGCGCGGGAATCTGGTCAACGTCCGGATAGCGGGCGACGGCGCGTTCGACGCTCGCTTCGCGGATCAGATGCAGCATCGGATAGGGCGAGCGATTGGTGTAGTTCTCGGCATCGTCGGGCGCCGTGCTGCCGAACTGGTAGCGCGGATGAAAACTGGCAATCTGATAGACCCCCTTGAGTTGCATCTGCACCAGCAAGCGGTTGGCATAGGGGAGAAACAGGTTGAAGTCGTCGAAGTCGGTGAGCACCGCCGGATGAATCAGCAAGGTGGTTTCGACCGTGTCGTCGCGCTCGAGCAAGTCGAGTTCGACGCGAAGTGCCATCAACAACTGCTCTTCGGTAGCCGCGTCGGTGACCGTGAAGCGCACCCGGTCATTGGCCAATTCGCGCCGCGCGAACGGACACAGGTTCAAGGCAACGACGAAGCTGTCAACCCACTGCCGCACTGCGGCGACGATCGCCTCGTCGCTCAAAATCCCGTCCGTACAATGACGAAGCGCGGTCTCATTCGATAAACTCGACTGTCACGCCAGGCAGCGCGATGCCGTCGAGGGTTGTCGACCACACTTGACCGGGCAATACAGGATGAGCGGTGGTGAGCGTGCCGGTCGTCACCAGCTCGCCGGCCTGCAAGGGCATCGCCTGCGCCTGCTTTGAAAGTATGGCAATCAGGTGTGCGATTGCAGTTAGCGGGCTGCCAAGCACGTTCGACCCGCGGCCGCGTTCGAGCACCGTTCCGTCACACGAAAGCGCGATTGAGAAGGACTCGAGCGCCGCGGTCACGTCGGGCCGCAGGCGGTCGATCGGCTGCGGCTCGCCCAGCAAAAGCGCACCGTGCAGCGCCGAGTCGGCCACCGTGTCCGGCGCCTGAAACCGCCATTCGGGAAAATGCGACTGCACGATTTCGAAGGCATGCGCCACCCAGTCAATCGAATCGAGGATCGCGGCCACATCGCCGTCGGTCGGCGGTGCCGAGCGGAAATGAAAGACGATCTCGGGTTCGATCTTGGGTTCGCTGAATCGCGCCAGACTGAATGTCCCATGGCCTGCAGCAAGCTGAATCACCGTCGAATCGTAAACATGGGCCCAGATCGGTGCCTTCACGCCGTATATCGACCACATCTCCGCATTGGTGAAGCCGATCTTTCGTCCCACCGGCAGCGCCCCTTGGGCCACGCGAGCCTCGTGCATCAGGCCCGACACCTCGTACGCCGTGGTCACATCAAACCCTGGGTACCGGGCAGTGAGCGGCTCGATCTGCCGCACTTCATCCTGCGCCGCCATCATCTGGCGTGCGATGGCGAGAAGGTCGAACTCAGGATTCATGAGCGTGACTCCGGTTGGCGGAACGGTGTGTTCATTGCCTCATGATAAGGCACCACGCGGATGGCGCCTCAAGCGTTCCCTTATACCCGTCCGGGGCACCAATCGCCACAGACTCAAAGATTGCGCTTGAAGAAGCGCACCACGCGCAAACGCGACAGGTAAGCCTGCTCGACGTCGGGCACGATCTCCACGTCAGGAATTTCCCCGGTCTTGAAAATGCTGCCTCGGCCGCCAAACGGGTCAGGCACCGTCACCGGCACCCGGAGGCGGTCCCACGCATGGAAGGCGCCTTCATATGCGTTTACGTGAACCAGATCGCCGTTGGTCGCATTCGCCACCGCGGCCAGCGCCTCACAGGGTTCGCTTCCGTTGTCGTAGTCGTCCTCGCTGCCGACCTGGATCAACACCGGCGCACCCGTCAGGTTCAGAAACTGCGAGCCAAACTTCGCGGGCGGCGGCAACCCGGGTAACTGCAAGTTAGCGGCGTAGCAAATCGGATAGTGCGCGACATGGGCCTTGAAGGTCAGCCCGCCGCCAAACATTTCGGCGTAAAGCTGCTCCGCAGCGGTGAGACTCATCACGCCGCCCCACGAGAAGCCGAGTACGCCAATGCGGTCAGCGTCAATGTTCGGGTGGTCACTCAGATACGCGAGCGCGGCGAAGCTGTCGGGATAAGTGATGATCGGCATCGGCGGCCGATTTTCGATCCCGGTCACGCCGCGCGCCTCCCACATGTCGATCTGGAGCGTCGCAAAGCCCGCAGCGTTGAGCGCTTCGGCATAGAAGTGTCCGCGCGAATCGACCCCCGCCGAGCCATGCAGAATGACCACCGCCGGCGCGCCAGCGCTCGCCACGAAGCAACGATTGCGCAGATCGAAGCGTAGCGGCAGCGTGAGCTTGCCCTTGATCGTTAACGTCTCGGTCTGCGGCGTGATGTTGTGTGGAGACTGGAACTCGACAAACGAGATCAGCGGCCGCAGGCCGCGCTCACAGTCCGCACTTTCAGCATGTGAAATCGCCGGCATCAAGCCGGCAAGGACCCCGAAGAGGGCGAAAAACCATGTTCTGGCTGGCATGGTAAGACTCCTTTATTTTTTGTGAACGTGCCTCGCGTAAGCGGTGCAACTTGCTCCGGCACATTTCACCCCTGAGAAAACGGGCGAATACGTTGGGTGAAAAACAAAAAAGCCCCGTCAGACGGGCACGGCCCAAGTGACAGGGCCGCCGCACGTTTGAGGCAGGGCGGAACTCAATTTGCAGATGCTGCGCGGCCATGGTAACGCCATACGATGCCGCTGTGGGGATCGTCATCTTTTGCGGCCCGGAATCACCGCGCGTCATATTGGCGGCGACATTCAGCGGTCTATCTGGATAAATCGGCAACGCTTAACTAAGCTGAACGTGGCGCGCAGTCATTCGGCCAGTGCACAGAGAGGCCATTTCGCGTCCCCAGTTATTCGACACCACAGGAGGGTTCATGGTGGACGACAACGCGTCTAAAACCGATGGCAAGCCCCGTTCCAGCCGCGAGCTGTTGCTGGCGCAGGAAGCGCGCTTTCTGACGGCGCAGCGCACCGATCCGGCGTCGCCCTACTTTGCCGAGGGGATCAGTCCGCAGCGCGCGCGGCGGCGGTTCGTGCTGGGCTCTGTGGCCGCGCTGAGTGGCATCGGTGCGATGTCATCCGCGCAGGTCGGCGCGGCGACGCTGGGCGCCGTCGAGCGCGAGGTGCCGCCGGATGCCAGCAAGGTGCAAGGCTACCCGCTGGCCGACGAGAGCTACGGGTCGCGCTCGCAATTCGAAACCGAAGTACGCGTCCGCTTCAAGACCGCCACGCCCGAATCGTCGTGGACGCTTACGCCGCTCGAAAAGAGTTGCGGCACGATCACCCCGTCAGGCCTGCATTTCGAGCGCAGCCATGGCGGCACGGCGGTGATCGATCCCGCGACACATTCGCTCTACGTTCACGGGCTGGTCAAACACGCGAAGAAGTTTTCGATGCGGGATCTTCGCCGCTTCCCGTCGATCTCGAGAATCATGTTCGTCGAATGTTCCGGCAACGGTCTCACCGAGTGGACCAAGCCGACCATGAGGACGGTACAGGGCACCCACGGCCTGACCTCCACATCCGACTGGACCGGTGTTCCACTGTCGACCATCCTCAATGAGTGCGGCCTGCCGGACAATGCGAAATGGCTGCTCGCGGAAGGCAATGATGCCGCCGCGATGACGCGCAGCATCCCCATTGAAAAGGCGATGAAAGATTGCTTTCTCGCCTACGGGCAGAACGGCGAGGCGATCCGTCCCGAGCAAGGTTACCCCCTGCGGTTGATCGTGCCGGGCTATGAAGGCAATACGCACATCAAATGGCTGCGCCGCATTGAGGTGTCCGATGCGCCCTTCATGACGCGCGAGGAAACCTCGAAATACACCGATCTGCTACCGAGCGGCAAGGCCGTCCAGTTTTCCTTCGAAATGGAAGCGAAATCGGTGATCACCCAGCCGTCCGGCGAAATGATGCTGGACGGCCCAGGTTTCTACGAAATCACCGGTATCGCCTGGTCGGGGCGCGGCACGATCAAGCGCGTGGAAGTCTCCACCGATGGCGGCGGAAGCTGGCAGGACGCGGCCTTGCAAGGCCCCACTTTGCCGATATGCCACACCCGCTTCCGCTTGCCGTGGCACTGGGATGGCAAGGAAGCCATCTTGCAGAGCCGCTGCACCGACGACACCGGCTATGTCCAACCCACGCTCGGGCAACTGATTGCCGTGCGCGGACATAACGGCCCCATCGGCTCCATCTACCACCTCAATGCCATTCAGAGCTGGCTCGTCGCGACCGACGGAAGGGTATCCAATGTCCATCACTATTAGGCGCCTGTGGCTGCCGGCTGCGTTAATCCTGCTCTCGACTACGGTGTGGGCGGATGATCCGGCAAAGCCGTTCGGATTCGGCACCACGCCGACCTCAGATGAACTCGCCCGGTTCTTTTCACCGCTGCCAGACGGCCGCGGCCTTCCCGAAGGATCGGGGTCGGTCGCCGACGGCAAGCGCCTCTACGCGGAACAATGCCAGGCCTGCCACGGCGCAACACTCGAAGGCGGCGTCGGCGACCGTCTGATCGGCGGTCGCGGAACGCTGATCAACGAGGACGCGGCGACAAAACCTGTCAAGACCGTCGAGAGCTATTGGCCCTACGCAACCACCTTGTTCGACTACATCAAACGGTCGATGCCGTTCACCGCCCCGGACAGCCTGAGCAATGATCAGGTCTACGCGGTGACGGCGTACATCCTCGCCGAGGCCAAGATCATTCCGGCCGACGCTACGCTCGACGCGAAGAGTCTGGCGGAAGTCCAGATGCCGAATCGCGACGGATTCATTGCCGACCCGCGACCTGACACATTTCCGCCCGTCGCCGATACGCCGCACAAGGACCGGGAGATCGTCGCCGGCACGAAATAGTCGCGAGCCACGGCGCCAGCGGCGCGATCATCAGTGAGTCGAATGGTCCACATTCGCTATAGTGGTTTGAGATGCAGGGCCATTCGGCTGCGCACCGCCCGCATCGAGCGCGAAATGGGCCTGCAAGGTCCCGTGAAAAAACGAGAAACCCCTGCCCTCACGACTCATCAAGGCGATCTCGGCAGCATGCTCCAGGAAGCGACGGTAGAGAATCGGCGCTTTGCCGCAGGCGGCGAGCACACACCGCAAGGTCATGTGCTTGAGCACGTCGACGCCGCCGTACCAGCAGAAGGCGACGAAGCACATCATCACCGCCAAGGTATTCGCCATCAGATCTGCCCGATCGGAAAACTCATCGGGGAAAAAGGCCTGCATTACCACCCAGAAAAACCAACCCACCGCGTAACCCCAGATACCGCCAAACGCACCGGCAACCAGCGTGTATTTGAGTGAGGGCCAGATACCCCGGCTCGACTCGCCGCGCGCAGTGCCGATCCGCGCGACCAGCGCGCTGCAAACGATGCAGATCTGCCCCAGAATCACAAAGCCCGGTGCATTCTTAAAAAGCAGAAGCGCGAACGCTTCCCAATAGGGCGTGGGAGCGTGGAGTCTCGCCGCAAAGAGAGACCAGATGAGCGTGGCAACGAGACCGAACGACATGCCGTACAGCGCGCCGATCGCCAGGCCGCGACCCGACCAGGTCAGCGCGTCGACGACATTGATTTCCCAGATCCGCTCGGGCCGCCGCCAACTCCAGGCAAGAGTGAAACCCAGCACGAACAGCCCGGTGATCGACAAGACAACGGTCTCGTCCTTCACATCTCCCCGCGCGCAGCCATCGCAGAGTGGATTGGGCGCGACACCCAGGACCGCGAGATTCACCGCGATCCAGATCGCGACGGACGATGTCACCGCAGCGGTGCGCACCGGCCATTGCCGGCGCGAAACAGCCCGCGCCGAGGCGAGCCGTGGCTGCCAGTAGCAGACGTCGAGCACGCCCGAGATCAGCCCCCACAGTGGCACGGTGACGAAGACGAACGCGTAGTAGCGATGAACGCCGTCGCGCAACCACGCGTACTGCGCGGATTGCGCCAGGTTCTGCCACAGCACGCTGGCAACCATCGCGATGAGCAAACCGAAAACAATCGCCGTCAGCGCCGTGTAGGCGAGCCGTTCAGCGCGCGTCTCGAGCCAGCTCGGTTGCAGCCTGTCGACGATCAATTGCGTTTCATTGTGCGATGACATCGCCGTGGCGAGCCACGTCAGCCATTGTCGAACGCGGTCGTCACGGTAAGCGCCAGCGCTGCCTTTCAGCCGCGACCGGATGTAGGTGTCGTACAGACGCCGGC
>CBDULG010000191.1:0-6297 GCA_965367985.1 uncultured Rhodocyclaceae bacterium | reverse complement strand
TTCGAATCCCACCCTCTCCGCCAGACACCCAGCGAAAACGCGGCCTTGAGCCGCGTTTTGCTTTTCTACCCCGCATCCTGCCCACCATCCCGCTTGCAAGCGCGGCGCCACCGGCATGGCGTGCTACCTCAAGCGATGCGCCGTGCAAAGCGAGCAGGCGTTTTGGCGTTCTTCGGCGGGGGCGAACCCGCGCGGATTTCGTCAGGCGGGCAAGCGCTGGTCGTATTCCGTGTGCAGTCGGCTCCAGCCGTCCCAGAATGCTTCCGGCTCGGTGCCTGTTGCGCGGGCGACCAGGACATCGAGATGCATGTGCCAACCGGCGCCCACCATCAGTGTGGTCGAACGGTCGGGCAGGCCGCGATGGATTACGGTGAGCAGGACCTGGTTGCCTTGCGGGGCCAGCTCGAAAGATACCTCGCCGCTTTCTCCCCAACTAAAGGCAAGCTTTCGGGGTGGATCGAGCTCGGTGATTCTGCTCTCCATACTGTGCTCGTCGGAGAAGCCGGATGGACGCTGGCCGGGCGGGTCGGTCAGCTCGTCGTTTCGCCACACCAGTTTGAAGGGCGCGCCGAGCTTCATTTCCATTTCGCCCGCCGCCAGCCATTGGCGGCGCAGTTCACTTTCCGTGAGATAGGCCCAGACGCGTTCAATCGGACCGGGCAAGCGACGTTGAATCTTCAAGGTGGTCGCTTCGGTCAGCACGCCATAGGCGTCGGGAGTGGTAATAGCGTTCATGAGTCGTCTCCTTTCTTGGGGGTGGCGGCGTTGCGTGCATCCTCCTGGCGGAGGAGTCGGTCGAGCGCATCCAGACGCGTCGTCCAGAAACGCTCGTAGACGCTCAGCCACTCGTGGGCAGCGGCGAGCGGACCGGGGTCGAGGCGGCACAGATGGGTGCGGCCGCGCACCTCGCGACGGATCAGCCCGGCGTTTTCCAGTGCCTTGATGTGCTTCGAGGCGGCGGCGAGCGAGATGGCGAAGGGTTCCGCGAGCTGGCCCACTGTTCGCTCGCCACTGGCGAGTTCGTGAAGCATCCGCCGGCGCGTTGCATCGCCGAGGGCGTGGAACACGGAACTCATCTGATGTGTGCTTAATTCAACCATGTGGTTGAACATAATCGCGCGGATTATGATTGTCAACCACTTTGTTGAATGATGGTCGGCAGGCGCGGCCGCCTTCGTCCGATTTGAGCCGACGTGCGCGCCCAGAGTGCACGCCGCCCGCCGATCGAAGATTGATACAGCGAGTACGAGAAGCGCGGGGTAGTGGGTGTGGCCGTGCGCATTAAAGATCGGGGCGCTTCGGCTGTGCTCACCCCGTCGCGCACGCCAGCGTCGAAGTCATGACGTCTGACGCGCTGGGACAACGTTTGCGGCATGCAGCCAGCGCACCGCGCGCACGTGGTTCAGGGGATACCGTGTTGATTCGGTACAGGCTCCACCTCGCCACGCGTAGGAACGCCCACCAAATCCGGGGTGATTTGGTGGGCGTATCCAATCGAGGCGAAAGAAGACGTCAGCGGGGCGACGACCAGCCTTTGTAGCTTTCCACGTTGTCACGCGTGATCAGCGTCGAAGGCAGCAAGATCATCTGTTCCGCGGGCGGCTTGCCGTTGAGCACGTCGTAGCCGATCTCGATGCCCTTCTGCGCCATGGCCCAGGGATCCTGGCTTGCCGAGGCGTGCACCAGCGTGTCGTTCTTGAGCGCGTCCTCGATATCGGGCGCACCGTCGACCGAGGTGATGAAGAGATTGTCGCGCTTGAGCTGTTTTGCCGCGAGGCTGGTGCCGATGGCTTGCGGGTCATTGATGGTAAACACCGCATCGACGTTCTGGAAGCGGGTCAGATGACCGAGCATCACGTCCATGCCGCCCTCGCGTGAGCCCTTGCCGTCCTGATCGTCCGACAACACCTTGATGTCCGGCGCCTTGCTGAGCACATCCTTGCAGCCATTGACGCGGTCGATCACGGCCGACACCTGCGGGCCGTTCTGGATGATCACGTTGCCTTTGCCGCCGAGCTTTTCAACGATGTACTGGCAAGCGACTTCACCGGCCTGCACATTGTTGGTCTGCACGGTGGCGTCCGCGCCGTTCGCGGCGACGTCGACACCGATCACCGCAATGCCGGCTTTTTGCGCCTTGCGAATGGCCGGTTCGATGGCGTTCGCATCCGCCGCGTTGATCAGGATCAGGTCGACCCCGGCAGCAATGAAGTTGTCGATCTGGGTAAACTGCTTGTTCAGGTCGTAGTCCGCCGACACCGCCAGCACTTTGACGTTGGGATTGATTTCCTTCGCCTTGGCTTCGGCACCCTTCGCGATGGTGACGAAGAACGGGTTGCCCAGCGAGCCGACCGTGATGCCGACTGAATTGAGGTCGCGTGCGGCGGCGACGCCGGTGGTGAGGGCCAGCGCCAATGCGGCGGTGAGGGTTTTGTGTTTGAACATGGTTTGTCTCCTGTGGTCGGTTCGGAGTTCATGCGCGCGGGCGGACCAGGCGCCGCGCGCAAATTGGAAAGCGGTGGAAAGCGGCGCTCAGGTGCGGGCGCCCGACTGGCGGTAACGGTCGAGTGCGACGGCGCCGATGATCACCAGGCCCTTGACGATGTATTGCCAGATGTCCGAGACGCCGACGAGAATCAGTCCGTTGGTGAGCACCGCGATGATCAGCGCACCGATCAGCGTGCCCATGATCGAGCCGACGCCGCCGACAAAGCTGGTGCCGCCGAGAATCACCGCGGCAATTGCATCGAGCTCGTAGGACTGGCCGAGCTGCAGGCCGTTGGCGGCCATGATTCGCGAGGTCGTCATGATGGCGCCGATGCCCGCATACAGACCGGCGATCGAATACACGAACAGCAGCACCTTCCACACCTTGATGCCCGACAGCCGCGCCGCTTCCGGATTGCTGCCGACCGAATAGATATGCAGACCGAGCACGGTGCGCCGCAGGATGTACCACGACACGGCGATCACCAACGCGGCGATGATCACCAGCCAGGGCACGCCGAACAGGGTGTCATTACCGATGAAAGCGAAGGGCAGATCGGGATTGAAGACCGTCTTGTCGTCGCCGAGCAGGCGGGCAACACCGCGCACCGCGGTCAGCGCACCGAGCGTGACGATGAAGGGTGGCAGCTTGGCAAACGCCACCAAACCGCCATTGATCAGCCCGAAGAACAAGCCGACAACGAGGGCCGCCGCCACGCCGAGAAACCCGCCCGCCGGCAATGACGACGCCATCACCGTGACGACCGCGGCCGCGGCCAGCACCGAGCCGACCGACAGGTCGATGCCTGCGGTGAGAATCACGAAGGTCATGCCCGCGGCGAGCACGGTATTGATCGAGGCCTGCTGCGCGATGATCGAAAAGTTCTGCATGGTGAAGAAGCCGTCGGCGATCAGGCCAAAGATCACGCCGACCAGAATCAGCACTGGCAGCATGCCGACGGCGCGCATCATCGACTGGAATTTCTCGCGTTTTTCGCGACTCGTGTTGTCCGCAGCAACGGCGGCAGCCTGGGGTTGAGTGCTCATGTCGTTTGTCTCCGAAGATGGTTTGAATGTGACGGTGCAGTGATCAGGCGGCGAGTTCGGGGGTCTCGTGCTCCGCGCCGGTGGCCAGTTCGATGATGGCCTCCGGGGTGATGGTCTTGCCGGTATGGCCGCCGAGTTCGCCGACCAGTTGGCCTTCGCGCATCACCAGCACCCGGTCGGCGGTGCCGACCACTTCGGGCAGTTCGCTGGAGATCACGATCACGCCGGCGCCTTTGGCGGCAAGCTCGTTGATGATTCGGTAGATTTCGGATTTCGCGCCGATGTCGACGCCGCGCGTCGGCTCGTCGAGAATGAGCACGCGCGGATTGATTTCGAGCAGGCGGGAGAGCAGCACTTTCTGCTGATTGCCACCGGAGAGCGCGCCCACATTCACCAGCGAGTTCGGCACGCGGATGGCCAGATTCTTGATGGCCGCATCGGCGCGTTGATTGGCCCGTGGCCGGTCGAGTCGGCCGCCCGGCTTGGCGTCGTTGCTGCATGCGCACAGGTTGATGTTGTCGCGCACGCTGGCGTCGAGAAACAGGCCCTTGCCCTTGCGGTCCTCGGTCAGATAGACGATGCCGGCCTTGATGGCGTCGATCGGCGTGCGCACGGTGACCGGATGGCCTTCGACTTCGATGCTGCCGCTGGTGCGTTCGTCCGCACCGAAAATCAGGCGGGCGAGCTCGGTGCGCCCGGCGCCCACCAGACCGGCGATGCCGAGCACTTCACCGGCGTGGATCTCGAAACTGCAGTCACGCACGCGGCGGCCGTCCGACATGTTGCGCACGGCCATTGCGACGTGACCGGGATCGTACGGCGCATGCTCCTTCTTATAGAAGCCCGACACGTCGCGTCCCACCATCATCTGCACGAGGGCGTCGGCCGACAGCGCGTCACGATCGAGCGTGCCCACATAGGTGCCGTCGCGCAGCACCGAGACGCGGTCCGACAGTTCGTAGATTTCCGCCATGCGGTGACTGATGTAGACGATCGCCAGCCCTTCGCTGCGCAGCTTGCGGATCAGCTCGAAGAGGCGGTCGGTCTCGCGTGACGAAAGCGGCGTGGTGGGCTCGTCCATGACCAGGATGCGGGCCTGCGAATGCAGCGCGCGGGCGATCTCGACGAGCTGACGCTCGGCAATCGACAGGTCGTCGACGACGGTGCGCGGTCCGAAGGTTGCGCCGAGCCGATCGAGGATGTCCTTGCAGCCGGCTTCCATGGCGTGGCGATCAATACGTCCGCCGCCCGATTGAAGCTCGCGCCCGAGGTAGATGTTCTCCGCCACGGAAAGGCTGGGGCACAGCGAAAGCTCCTGGTAGATCACCGCCACGCCAAGCGCCTTGGAGGAAAGCGGGCCGTCGATGGTGACCGGCTTGCCGTCGATGCAGATCTCGCCGCCGGGGTCGGCGAAGTAGGCGCCCGAGAGGATCTTCATCAGCGTCGACTTGCCGGCGCCGTTTTCTCCCATCAGCGAGTGGATCTCGCCTGCATAAACGGTCAGCGAAACATCCGAGAGCGCCTTGACGCCAGGGAAGGTCTTGGTGATGCCCCGCATGGTGAGAACGGGATCGGGAAGCGGGTTATCGCTCATTTTTGGAACCCTCCGTGGTTGCTGAACGTGGGAGGCATTGTTCCTCTACGATGTGAACGGGGAATGCCATTCGTGACGCGCACGATGTCGATCGCGTCGCGGCGTCGACACATTTGAAACACGCGGCGTGGCAGTGATGACATGGACGACACACGGGCGCCCGGAGCCCGCACTAGAATTGAGCGACGCTTATTGGAGTTGCCATGACCCTTCCCGACAAGACAGCCCATGTGCTCATCGTCGACGACGACCCGACGATGTGCGAGACGCTGGTCGATCTGCTCGAGATGAACGGGCTGGCCGCCAGCGCGGTCAGCGACGGCAGCGCGATGAACGCGGCGCTCGACAGCGGCGACTACGATCTGTTGCTGCTCGACCTGCGCCTCAAGCGCGAGGACGGACTGACGCTGGCGCGTGCCGTGCGCGAGACATCCGATGTGCCGATCATCATCATGACCGGCAGCGGCGACGACACCGACCGCATTCTTGGGCTGGAACTGGTCGCCGACGACTACGTGACCAAGCCCTTCAATCCGCGTGAACTGGTCGCCCGCGTGCGCGCGGTGCTGCGCCGCTCGCACCCCGCGCCGAAGCAGGCCGAGCGCGTCGGCGCAGCGCCGGTCGGCCCGGTGATCACGTTCGGTGGCTTCGTGCTCGATCTCGGCGCGCGCGTGCTGACCGGCGCCGACGGTCAGCCCTGCAAGCTGACCCCCAACGAATTCAGCCTGCTCGAGGCGCTCGCCCGCAATCCCAACCGGGTACTCTCGCGCGACCAGCTGCTCGAAGGCATGCGCCGCCGCGACAGCGAGGTGTTCGACCGCGCGATCGACGTGCTCATCGTGCGCCTGCGCCGCAAGATCGAGCCGAATCCGGCGAGCCCGCGCTACATCCGCACCGAGCGCGGGCTCGGCTACCTATTCAGTCTGGGCGAGTCGTAATGCGGCGCGCGGCCGCCTGGCTACCGACCAGCGTCCGCGCGCGTCTGCTGCTGTCGTTCGGTGTGCTGGTCCTCTCGGCGGCGCTGCTGGCGCTGGTCGGTTGGCTCGGCATGCGCAGTATGGCGCAGTCGCTCGAGAGCTTTCGCACCGGCGTGCTGCCCGAAGTGGCGGTCTCGCTGGAGTTGTCGCAGCGCACCGCGGCGATCGCCGCGATCGCGCCCTATGTTGCTG
>CBDULG010000190.1:0-6325 GCA_965367985.1 uncultured Rhodocyclaceae bacterium | reverse complement strand
GCGCACCATTGACCTCAACCGTGCCGCGCAGAACGACGACCGCAACGCTGCGTCCTGCGTGGGCGGGCAGTTCGATCGTTTCACCGCCGCGCAGGCGAACATCCCACACGTCGATTGGCGTGAAGGTCTTTGCCGGACCGGCGTGACCCGCGTAGTCACCGGCGATGACCCGCAACTGGCCTGCGCCATCCGGGAGCGGCACCGAAGGGATGTCAGCATCCATCAGCGTCTGATAGCGCGGTGGCGACATCTTGTCGCTGGCCGGCAGATTGACCCACAGTTGAACCATTTCGAGCGTGCCGCCCTGGTGGGTGAAATCGCTCGAATGGAACTCCTCGTGCAGGATGCCCGACGCGGCCGTCATCCATTGCACGTCGCCCGGGCCGATGCGGCCGCCGCTGCCGGTGGAATCGCGATGTTCCACTTCACCCTGATAGACGATGGTGACCGTCTCGAAGCCGCGGTGCGGATGTTGCCCGACGCCACGCGGGCGGGTCGCCGGCGCGAACTCGTGCGGCCCCGCGTAGTCGAGCAGCAGGAAGGGGCTGATCTTCGCGCCCATGCTGTCATACGAGAAAAGCGAACGCACTGGAAAACCGTCGCCGACCCAGTGCTGCGCCGGGCTGCTGTAAACGCCGAGAACTTTTTTCATGATGAGCCTCCTGTTGTCTCACCATTCAAGAATATGGGCGCAACACTGTGAGGAGAAGAGGCAATATCTGCCATCAGCGTTCCATATTCTGAACGATACTGTGCCCCGCAAACCGTCAGTGGCGCAGACGGAAACGGCAGGTGGCAAGAAACCGCTTACTTGGCGCGCGCTTGAAACGCCGCGACGTCGCCCGGCTTGCGCAGCATCTTGTCGACTTCCGAAAGATGCATTTCTTCCGCGTGAATCATCTGCCGGGCAAACTCCTCGAGCGCGACCGATCGACCCTCGACCAGCGTCAGCAACTCCCGATACAGTCCCAGCGCTTCATTTTCCGCCTCCAGCGATTCGCGCAGAATTGCGCCGACGTCGTGCTGGTGGGAATCGAGCAGGGCGCCAATCGCCAGGGAGGGGTAGGCACCGAGCGTGGTGATCCATTCGCCGGCCTGTTGCGCATGCAACAGCGATTCGTTGGCCTGGTCGCGCAGCCACGACACGATTGGGATGCGGCCGAAGCCGAAGACGAGAAAGGAGTAGTGCGTGTAGCGGACCACACCGGCAAGCTCCGACTCGAGGATTTTGTTCAGGGCGGCGACTACGGCTTCCTTGTCGATATCAGACATCTCATCTCCTCAGGCGATTGGGTTCGCCGGCGTTGACGCCACACCCTCAGGCGGATGCCATCGAGGACGTGGGCGAATGGATGTGCCATGCAGTTTCATTCTAGCCCGTGCGGCTGACGCCGGATGCACACTCGACTGTCGACGGGGCCGCGCACCCGCCGCCGGCCGGTCGGCGAAAACGCGGCTGCGGTGACCTCGAAACGGCAATGCCATCTGACCATCTCCAAACGCGCCGGGCGTGAGCCGATGCCGCTAGGCGCGAGAGTAGGTGCCGACGAGGCGGTTCATCCCCAAGATATGGGGCTCGACCTTTTCGAGAAATTCTGCCAGCGCGAGGCCATCCGGCAACGCAGGCTCGATGTCGAGCGCGAGAATCCAGAAATAGTAATGATGCAGGCCGTGGCCCACAGGCGGCATCGGACCGCCGTATCCCTCGCGATCGAAATCGTTGCGCCCCTTGGCGAATTCGCTGACGCCTTCGGCCAGCGTGTGGACCGTTGGCGGCATGTTGTAGAGCAGCCAATGCACGAAACCGTAAGTGCCTCGGCGCGACACCCGCGGGGCGTCCGGATCGTGGCAGAACAGCGCAAAGGAGCGCGTGCCTTGAGGCGCCTTGCTCCAGAACATGGCCGGGGAGACGTCATCCCCCTCGCCGGTGTGCTTGGCCGGGATGGTCGCCCCCGGCTTGAACGCCGAACTGGTGAGTGTCAAATCGGATAGTGCAAATCCCATGGTTGTCTCCCATTTGTTGCCCGGTAATGCGTTGCGGGCGTATTGAGCCTGGAAACGGCAGTGGACCGCCTATCACGCGTGGCGCGCTGTCGTGTGGTTTGACAATCTTGCGGTGCGATACCGACCAGGCGGCTGAGTGCGTTGTGCGCCCGAATGTGCGGCTGGCGGGCTACCGATGAACATGCGTTGTGGCATGGGCCCGATGCCGTCGCTAACTGATCCGACGGGGCATCAGATCCGTCTATCCTGGACCTATCCTATCTCAGCGTGTTGGCCATGCGAACGCAGGACGCGCGCCAGTTCTAGTTATACAAGTCGGAAATATAGCGTCGGACATTCTCTGTCCACAGAAAACGCTCGGCGGCCGCTTTGTCTGCAATCGCGTTCCACTCGTCAGGCGATTCCTTCTTCATTCTCATCACGTCGACGAAGCGCTTTACCAGATTGGTGGCTTGCTCGTCGAGCGTATTGCCGCGGAAGCTGAAGCCGTTTACACCGTCGGCAACGGTGTCGTTCAAACCACCTACCGCGTGGACGAGGCAGGGTTGTCCCGCGCGCATTGCCAACATCTGGCTGATACCACAGGGCTCGAAAGAACTGGGCATGAGGAAAAGATCACCCGACTGATACAGCGCATCCGAGAGCGCCTCTGCGTAGGCCTTGACGAAGACGAAATTCCGATGGCGCCCCGCTGCCAGGGTGAGGAAGCGCTCCAGCTCTTCGTCACCGCTACCCAGCAGAATAAATACGCCTTCGTCGCCGAGCGCGAGGAGCAGTTCATCGAGCGCGGATTTGCCGGAAGGCAGGACATGCCGCAGTATCGCGACCTTCTGATTGGTGATTCGTCCCACACTGGTCACCACGAAGCCGCGATCTTTTCGCGCCGCCCAGGATTCGGCGCGTTTCTGGGCGACGAACAATCCACTATCGACGAAAGGCTGCTTCACCGCCGCGGCGAGAATCTCCGTTTCGAGCAGTTCCACCAATGCGCTCTTCGCCAACTTCGTGTATTTCCGATCGGCATAAACGCATCCGTTGAGGATGCCAACCAGCTTGCCGGCCGAGCGTGCCGCAACAAGATCGTCTTCCAGTCCTTCGCCGCCGATGTAACCGCGTTTCGGCACACTTGGCAAGAGCACTTCCTCGGCATAGGTCGGCGACACCACGTGGATCTTGTCAGCGAGATTGATACCCGCCCGCATCGGGTTGATGCAATGCGGCGCGCGCGGATCGTTGATTACGTCCTGTTGATAGGCAAGTCCCGGGAACCAGGCGTGCAAGGACGATTCGTGGCCGCCGAGCGGGCGTACGCCCTGCAAGGCAAGATTGTGGATGGTGTAGACGGTCCGCGTGGATTGAAGCTTGCCGAAGGCCGGCGCGTACTGGCGAAGCAGCAGCACGAACGCGGCATGCCAATCGTGCAAGTGGATCACGTCCAGTTTGCCGAAATCGCCGTCGAGAATTACCGTGCCGGCGGCCGCACAGAAACACGCGAATTTAGTCGCGTCGGTCGCAAACGGCGCGTCCGGCGGGTCGTCGGAATAAATGCGGGCGCTGCCCGGCGCAATGAAGTCGGGCAGTTCGACCGCCCAGTGGCGAACCCCATCGACGGGGTTCTTGGGCGGCACGCGATAGAGATGCGCCTGATGTCTCCCGCCGGCAAACGCAAAGTCGAGCGAGCGCACGTGCTGCGCGCCGGGCAATCGCGAAAACATGCGATAGCCCGGCGTCACTACGTCCACCTGACAGCCGATATCGGCGAGGGCGACCGGCACGTCTCTGACCACGTCGCCAATGCCGCCCACCTTGCCGCCCGGCAAGGCATCGTTCTCCGCGGCGACCATGAGCACGTTCATCTTCTTCTTCATGCCTGTTCCTCGTTCGGCGCCATGCCGGGCTATCAAGTAATAACGTTCGGTTCGCGGCGCCCGGTGTGCTGGTAGATTCCGGCGATCTCGTCGGCTGCCGCAATCAGGGGTTTCAAGGCAGCCTGGGGATCGAGGTCCAACTGTTTCGTATCATCGGTGAAGCTGTCGAGATAGACCCGTAACGTCGCGCCTTCGGTTCCCGTGCCAGAGAGGCGCAAAACGATGCGCGCGGCATTGTCGAACTCGATGACGACCCCCTGATTCGAAGTCAGGCTGCCGTCTACCGGGTCGGTGTAGCTGAAATTGCCTGCCCGCGCGACGCGCATGCCGGCAAAGCTGCGTCCCGCCAGGTCCGGCAGCGCCTCGTTGAGAAGGGAAAACAGTTTCGCCGCCTTGTCGGAGTCGAGGCCTTCATAATCATGGCGGCTGAAGAAATCACGTCCATATTGACGCCAGTGGTCGCGCACGATTTCTTCGACGGTCATCTTGCGCGCGGCGAGAATATTCAACCAGCACAACACCGCCCACAGACCGTCCTTTTCGCGCACATGGTCCGCGCCGGTGCCAAAGCTTTCCTCGCCGCACAGTTGAATTCTGCCGTCGTCGAGCAGGTTGCCGAAAAACTTCCAGCCGGTCGGCGTTTCGTAGCAATCGATGCCAAGCGATGCCGCCACCCGGTCCAGTGCGCGACTGGTCGGCATCGAGCGCGCGACGCCGCTCAGCCCCTTCGAAAACGCCGGCAGCAGCTGCGCGTTGGCGGCGATCACTGCCAGGCTGTCGCACGGATTGATGTAGAAGCCTTCGCCCAGCACCATGTTGCGGTCGCCATCGCCGTCCGACGCCGCGCCAAAGCTGACGCCGCCGCCGGCTTTTGTGCGCTCGACGAGCTCGTGCGCGTGCACGAGGTTGGGGTCGGGATGACCACCGCCGAAGTCGGGCAGCGGCACGCCGTTGATCACCGTGCCGGGCGCGGCACCGAGCGTGTCCTCGATAATTACCTTTGCAGAGGGGCCGGTGACCGCGTGCATGGCGTCGAAACACATCTTGAAGCGACCGCCGGAGAACATGCTGCGGATCGCGTCGAAATCGAACAGCGACGCCATCAGTTCCGCGTAATCCGATACCGCATCGATGATCTCGATCTGGGTTTCGCCGTCGGTGGACGTGCCGATAGTGTCGAGATCGATATCGTCGCTGTCGGAGATCCGATACTCGGAGATGCTTTTCGAACGCTCTGCAAATTCGCGTGTCAGGCCTTCGGGCGCCGGCGCGCCGTTGGAGGCATTGAACTTGATGCCGAAGTCCTCATCGGGTCCGCCCGGATTGTGGCTGGCCGAAAGGATGATGCCGCCGTCGGTCTGGTACTTGCGGATCACGTGGGATGCCGCCGGCGTGGACAGGATGCCGCCCTGGCCAATGATCAGTTTGCCGAACCCGTTGGCCACCGCCATCTTGACGATGGTTTGAATGGCCTCCCGGTTATAGAATCGCCCGTCGCCTCCGATCACCAGCGCCTTGCCTTGGCAGGGCGCGATCGTGTCGAAAATCGATTGAACGAAATTTTCCAGATAATTCGCCTTCTGGAACTGCCTGACCTTCTTTCGCAGCCCCGACGTTCCAGGCACCTGATCGTCGAAAGGGCGCGTCGCTATCGTTGTCATGATAAATACCTCGATTCAAGCAAAACCCGTCGGTTGCCCCAGCATGCCCTTGGTGACCAGAACGACGCCTTTGTCCGTCACCCGGAAACCATTTGCTTCATCCTGCGCGCGGTCATAGCCAATCACCGATCCTTCCTCGATCACGCATCCGCGATCGATAATCGTGCGCCTGATTTTGCAATTGCGCTTGATTTCGACCTCGGGGAGGATGACGCTCTCGTCGATTTTCGAAAACGAGTGAATACGCACCTTGGAAAACACCACTGATTTCTTGACCGTCGAGCCCGTGATAATGACGCCACCGGATACCGATGAATCAATTGCGGCGCCGCGGCGATCGTCCTGGTCGAAGACGAATCTCGCCGGGGGCAGTTGTTCCTGGTAGGTCCAGATCGGCCAATCGTCATCGTACAAGTTGAGCGCCGGCGTCGGGCTGACGAGCTCCATATTCGCTTCCCAGAACGAATCGAGCGTACCGACATCGCGCCAGTAGGCCTTGCCACCGGTCGCCTCGTCGCGGAAGCGAAAGGCGTAGATATTGTGCTCGTTGATAATCGAGGGAATGATGTCGTTGCCGAAATCGTGTGAAGAATCCGGGTTTTCGGCATCCCGCTTCAGCTGATCGAAGAGGAATTCCGTGTTGAAAATGTAGTTCCCCATCGACGCCAGAGTGAGATTGGGGTTTCCCGGCACGGGCGAAGGATTGGCCGGCTTTTCTTCAAAGCCGATAATGCGATTGGATTCGTCGACCTTGATCACGCCAAAGGCACCTGCGGCCTCTTCGACGGGCAC
>CBDULG010000189.1:0-6336 GCA_965367985.1 uncultured Rhodocyclaceae bacterium | reverse complement strand
CGCTCATAGAGATCAGCAATCCGGTCGGCGTGTGCAGTCATCCTGAAAACGGTAATCGACCACGTGCCGGTCTTGGCAAGTTCTCTTGTAAATCAGGTGTTTTTTTTGTGATAGCAAACACCGACTGGGTGAGCGCGCTGCACGCCCGATTGCCGTGTTTGGGATTATTCCAACCATCGTACCCGTGCGCCGGCGGTGTGCAAGCGGGTGGCCACAGCGCCCGGGTGCAATGCCGCGCAGGCTGAATTGGCGTAGCGTGTCATGCAGCGCCCTCATCTCAAGCATGCTGACATGGACCCTGTCCTCGCCTATCACGAACGCTCCAAGCATCATTTCGAGCGCTACGCGCCCGGGCCCGGCACGCTGGACTGGGCTTCGCAGCCCGATCCCTTTCGCCGCTACGACGGCGCGCCGCTGCTCGAGTTGCCCTTGCTGACGGACGAGTTGACCGTGCCCTGGGATGCGCTGTTCGACGGCGGCGGCCCGCCCGTGCGGCCGCTCACCGCGGACAGCCTGGCGACGCTGCTGGAACTGTCCTTCGGTCTGTCGGCGTGGAAGTCGTGGGGCGGAAATCGCTGGGCGCTGCGCTGCAATCCGTCGAGCGGTAATCTCCATCCGACCGAGGCCTACCTCGTCTGCCCGGACCTTCCACGCTTGCCGGCCGGGGTGTATCACTACCGGCCGGACCGGCACGCACTGGAACGCCGCGCCAGCGCGGCGTTGTCATGGCCCGGTGGCGTGCTGATCGCGCTCACCGGCATCCACTGGCGCGAGGCCTGGAAATACGGTATGCGCGCCTTCCGCTACTGTCAGCACGATTGCGGCCATGCGCTCGCCGCTGTGTCGTATGCGGCCGCCGCGCTCGGTTGGCCGGCGCGCGTGCTGACCGACTGGGCCGATGACGACATCGCCGCGCTGAGCGGAATCGATCGCGCGGCGGACTTCCGCGACGCCGAACACGAGGCCCCCGAGGCCGTGGTGTGGATCGGAACGGGCCAGGCGCCGGACGCCGCCGAAATCCTCGCAATGTTGCGCTCGGCGCACTGGGCGGGCGCCGCCAACGCGTTGAGCAAGGATCACCGCGACTGGCCAGACATCCCGGCGGTGGCCGCCGCAACCCGCAGGGCGGCGGGCGCAAGCGTGCCGGCCGCCGCGCGCGCCGCGCTGCCGCCCTTGACGCCGGTCTCGCGCGCACCGGTCAGCGCGCTGATCCGCAGCCGCCGCTCGGCGCAGGCCTTCGATGGCGTCAGCGCCATCTCCGCGGCCGCGCTGTACCGCATGCTCGACGCCCTGCTGCCACGCGATGGGGTGCCGCCCTGGTCGCTGGCCGATGACGACGCCTGTGTGCACCTGGTACTTTTCGTGCATCGCGTGGACGGACTCGAACCCGGCATCTACTGCCTGCCCCGCAGTGCGCGCGCGCTCGACGGCCTGCGTGCCGCGATGCGCCCCGACTGGCTGTGGGTGCGCCCGCCCAGTTGTCCCGGGCACCTGCCGCTCCACTTGCTCGCGCCGCTCGATGTGCGCGAATTTGCCGCGGCGGTGTCATGCCATCAGGAAATTGCCGCCGACTCCGCCTTTTCGCTGGCGATGCTGGCGCGCTGCGACGATCTCGCGCCACCCAACGGCTGGCGCTACCGTCATCGATTCCACGAGGCGGGACAACTTGGCCAGGTGCTGTATTTGGAAGCCGAAGCCGCCGGCGTGCAGGCCACAGGCATCGGCTGCTATTTCGACGATGCGGTGCATCGCGCGCTGCAACTCGACACCGCCCGCTTTCAGGATCTCTATCATTTCACGGTCGGGCGCGCGGTGATCGACACGCGGCTGGGCAGTGCGCCGGGCTACGCGTTTCTCGCGCGCGATGCGGAGCGCCCGACGATCCGCTGGACGAGGGCGTAGGCCGTGCCGGACGCGCGCCTGGCCCGCCGCGCGAAAACCCGATCGCGGCGCCGAGCTTACGACTTGCTGAGCGCCCCGCTCACCACAATACGGGAAGCGTCTCCCGGTTCGGTCGCCGGTCCCTCGTCGGCCGCGACCGACATGCCCGGCAAAAGCGGTTGCTCGGGCGTGCAGCCGGGCGCCGCGCTCGGCGGCGTCTCGAGGAAAGGCCGCAGCACGGGTCCCATCGACTTGAGTATCTGCACCGGCAGCGCCGAGGTGAAGCGGTAGGAGGCGGCATCCGGACCGATGACATAGGCGGTGAGCGTGCCGAAATGGCGCGGCCCGAGGTAGAACACGAAGGTCGCCGTGCGGTTGAGTGCCACGCCACTTCGCCCGCCACTGAGTACGATGCGGTTGTCGCCGGTTCCCGTCTTGCCGCCGAGGGTCAGCGCGCTGCCATCGGCGCGCGTGAAGGCGCCCTCGAGACGCCGCGCAGTACCGCTCTCCACCACCTCCGACAAGGCAGTGCGCAATGCCGCGGCGACTTCCCGCGCCATCACCCGTTCGCCCGTCTCCGGCCGGCGCGCAAAACGCATCTCGTAAGGTGTGTCAGCAGCAAAGCGGATGCGCTCGATGCGCGCCGTCGGCAGGCGCACGCCATCGTTGACGATGATGCCCATCAACTCGGCGAGCGCGGCCGGCCGGTCACCCGAACTGCCCAGTGCAGTGGCCAGCGAGGGCACGATATGATTGAAGGGATAACCCACGCGCGCCCAGCGACGGTGAATGTCGAGAAAGGCCTCGACCTCGAGAATGGTGTAGATGCGCGAATCCTGGGCGCGTTTGAAGCGGGTCTTGAAGAGCCAGCGGTACACCGTCTGGCGTTCCTCTTCACTCGCCGCCACGGCATCGGCCAGGCTGGCGTCCGGATTCGCCGAGCGATAGCCGACCAGCCACAGCTCGAGCGGATGCAGACGGGCGACATAGCCGCGATCGGGCAGGTCGAAGGCGCCTGGGGCATGCCGTTCGTACAGCTGCGCGACGCGCGCTGCGGACAGGGGCGCGCTGCCCAGGCGTTCGTTCAGGAAGGCGGCGAGCGCCTCGGGCGTGGCATCGGGGGTGAGATAGCGGAACACCGTGGCCAGCCGGTCTTCGCGCGGACGCAGACCGTCAAACAGCCGCTCGCGCATTTCGTCCGGGCCCAGGCCCTGGTACTTGCGCCAGAAGCGGCGCAGGAACGTCTGCCCTTCGCGATCGGCAAAGCGCGCCAGATAAACGGCCCGGCGCGGGTCTTCGCTGTCTTCGAGCAATCGCGCGGTGCTGCCCGGCACTTCGTACATGGTGTGATGCACGATCTCGCGCATCAGACGCACGAAGGGCAGGTTGATCGAGGCCTGCAGCGCCTCGCGCACGGTCGGCCACTTCGCATCGTCGCGGCTGTTGAAGTTGCCGAAGGTGTGTACGCCGCCGCCCGTGAAGAAGCGCTCGTCGGGACTCGCCGAGAATCGCCGCTCGAGTGCTGCATCGAGTATCGCGGGCAGGGCTGGGTCGGCGCCGCTGGCGAGGTAGTCGACCACCCAGCGGCTGAGGCTGTCGCGGCGCGACAGCTCGACCTCGCGCAAGGCTTCGGCATCGAGCGCGGCATAGCGCGCCTGCAGTTCGGCGACGATTTCGAGGTAGGTGGTGAGCACGCGCAGCTTGGCGGTCGAACCCAGTTCGAGCTTGCTGCCTTCGTTGATGTCGAGCGGCTGGTCGGTGGTGTCGGTCTGCACGCGAAGGCGATTGCCACCCGCGGTGTGCTCGACCAGATTGAAGCTGTAGCGCACCGCGCCGAGCGAACCCGGGTCGAGCATGCGTGCGCCGATCAGGCCTTGCTCCGCGGCAAAGGCCGGGTCACCAAGGCGCGCCAGATAATCGCTCACGGCATGCTGCAGATCGCGTGTCAGCGTTGCGGAAACCTCGGCGTCGAGCCGGTCGAGGCCGTACATCGAGGTGCCCAGCATGGCGCCCAGGCGCGCCCGTATCGCCGTCGCGCCCTTGCCGGTATCGGCCGGCAGGCGCACCGGATCGGCAGCGAGATCGCGGAAGACGAGCGGCTGCGCAATCGCCGCATCGCGCAGCGCCGGACTGATGGAACCGGCATCGGCGAGCAGGCGCAGGTAGCTTTCCGAAAGCTTCGCGAGCGCCTCACGGCCACGCACGAGGTAGTACGAGGGCCGCCGGTGGGCGATCATCAGCGCCACCACCTGGCGCATCGCCCGGCCTTGCGCGGCGAGCATTTCGCCCTCGCCTTCGGCGGCCGAGAGCACGGCATTCACCTGGCCGAAATCCGCGCCGAACCACACCCACAGCCCGTCGCCGAGGCCGTTAACCTCGCCGTAGCCGGGCGCGGCGGACAGCGGCACGGTGTTCACATAGTCGAGCACCAGTTGCCGGCGAAAGGGCAAGGTCTCTTCACCATTGCGGTAGGCGCGCACCGTGGCCGACACCATCTGGCGCAGCTTCTCGCCCGCATCGCGGGTGATGCCATCGGGCGAGTGACGGTATTTTTCGATTTGCGTCGCCAGCGTGCTGCCGCCGGGCGCGTCGAGATCGGCGTCGACCAACCGGCCCAGTTGCGCCAGCGCGGCACGGCCGAAACGCACCCAGTCGACGGCCGGGTTGAGCGTCGGCCGCGTGTCATCGAGCAGGTCGCGGTTTTCAATGAACAGCAAGGCCTGCGCCACCCGCGCGGGCACCGCGGAAAAGTCGGCATAGCCATGCAGCGGATAACGAAACCGGTAAAGCGTTTCGCCGCGGCAGTCATCGAGTTCAAGCCCCGCCTGGCTCTTTTCGCGATAGGAGGCAAAGAATCCGCGGCCGGTGTATTCCATCAGCGGTTTGGAGAAGCGCGTCTGCGCCGTCAGCTCGAAGCCGTGGCCGCGCAGGCGCTCGGCGAAACGCGGCAGTTCGGTGTAGCCCAGGCGCTCGTCGAAGGGGCCGCGCGTGGGATAGCGCACGGCGTTGCTCGGCCCTTCGACGATCTCGTAATCGAGCGTCTCGACATACTGTGCAATCTCGCGCGCCTGCAGCCGCGAAGAGTACAGTTCGTAGCCGATCAGAATGGCGATACTGACCAGCGAGGGCAGCAGTACGAAGTAGAACGGCCAGCGAAACGACCGGGAGGCCGGGATTTGCGACTCGGACGGTGTGTTCTGGGTCACGTCAAGCTCATCGCTGAAGACGTCACGCCCGTTCGGCGGGCATGACAGGTGAAAAGGAGGCCAATGCCGCATGCGCCGGGCGTCGCAGCCCCGGGGACATACGTCGATTACCGCAGCCATAGCACGCTGGTCGACGCTGGCCCACTGCAACAGCAGGCGCCCTTAATGCTTAGATGTGGAACAGGACGCGCCGTTCGGCCCGGCAGGTGAAGGCTGTGAAGTTCAACGGCAGGTACAGCAAAATCTTTGGCCCTGCGCGCAGAAATTTATCGCAGTCGCCGCGCTGCACCGCAGCAAGGGTGCGCCGAATCGCGACGCTGCCACGTCGCCACCCTCAGCACGCATACCGCGGTCGGCCGGACCTGACGCGCGGGGCGGCCCATATTTCCGGCTTTTATCTGGCGCGCGAGGAACTACAATTTGAGTAGCGGTCTGCCGTCGTGCGTCGCATCGTGGCAGATGGGCGAAGCGGCATGCCAGCCGGTTTGCGGAACGGACGAAATGACACCTGGAACATTGGCGCACCCCGGTCGAGTGTGTGCTTGCGCGGCGTGTCGGGGTGCGCGCCAAACGCATGCGCCGAGCGTTTCATGACGTCCGCCGCGCCCGCGCCGCTGCTCGACGAAGCGCAAGCGCTTTTCATCACCCGGCGGGTGTCGATGAGCATGGCGTCGTGCGACGCCGCGTGCGCGCCGTCGGTGGCGCGCGCCTTCGGTTGCCGCGTATCGCCGGACCGGCGCACGATCACGGTGTTCCTGGCGGTGCCCTACTCGAGCGCCCTGCTTGAAAATCTGCGCAACGGGGCCGCCGTCGCCGTTGCGTTCACGCTGCCTTCGACCCACGAAACGCTGCAGTTCAAGGGCCGGCATGCGCAGATCGTCGCGCTCGCCGACGGCGACCGCGCGCTGATGCGCGCCTATGGCCAGAGCTTCCACGATGAACTCGATGCACTCGGCTACCACGACCCGTTTGCCAGCGCGATCGTTGCCGGGGTCGAGGAAGACGCGGTGGGCGTCTGCTTCGAGCCGGTCGCCGCCTTTGAACAAACGCCGGGCCCCACCGCCGGCCGCTCGCTGGTCGCGCAGTCATGACACCGACGCTGAGCGAGCTGCGCCACTGCTTCGAGGGCGCCATCCCGTCGGTGATTGCCACCTGCGCACCTGACGGCACGCCGAACGTGGCCTACCTTTCGCAGGTGCACTACGTCGATGACGCGCATGTCGCGCTTTCCTTCCAGTTCTTCAACACC
>CBDULG010000188.1:0-6349 GCA_965367985.1 uncultured Rhodocyclaceae bacterium | reverse complement strand
CGACTTGATCGGCTATCGCAGCCTGCACGACGTGGGCGATGCGACCAGTGCGCGCGCCGAGGTAGCGCACACCATCGCGCTGCGCCGCCGCAAGGGCACCGCGCTAGTGCTCGAACAACTCGCCCGCGACGTCACCGGCTGGGACGCGCGCGCGGTCGAGTACTTTCAGCGCCTGTGCACCACGCAGTACATGAACCACCCGCGGCCACACAATCTGCAGTCCCCCGATCTGCGCGGCAGCGGCGCGCTCGAATGGATCGGCACGGCGTTTGAGACCGCCAACCGCACCGTGGACATGCGGCGCATCGAATCGGGTCGCGGCCGCCACAACATCCCTAATGTCGGCCTCCATCTGTGGCGCATCCGCGCCTATCCGCATCGCGAGTCGCCCGCACTGCGCGACGGCGAACGGCGCTATCGCGCGAGCCCGCTGGGCCACGACCTGCCGCTTTACAACAATCCCGTCGCCGAAGACGACATCACCCATCTGGCCGAACCGGACAACGTGCCCTGGCCACTGTCGCGCCGCCGGCTGGCAACGCATCTGGCCCACCACTATGGCGGCCCCGGTGATTTGCCGGCGCCGGCGCTATCGCTGAGCGTAAATGGCACCTTTGTTCCAGGCGAACAGATTCACATCTGTAATCTCGCAGACGACGGCGCCGGCTGGGCGCACAGCCCGCCACCCGACGGCTTCTACGCGATCGATCCGGTGCTCGGGCGCATCGCGCTGCCGGCCGACGTGGCCGATCCGGTCGATGTGCGCCTGAGTTGGCATGAAGGTTTTTCCGCGGATATCGGCGGCGGAGAATATGCGCGCGATGCCAGCCTGCTGACGCCCGGAGAAGACATCACCGTGGTACAGGTGCCGGGTGACCATCCGACGCTTACTGCTGCCCTTACCGCAATTGCTGGCGAAGGCGTCATCGAGATTACGGACAGCAGCCGCTACAGCGAAACGCTTACCATCAACGTGGCCGCCGAACGCAGCGTCGAAATCCGCGCCCAGGACGGCCGCCGCCCGGTGCTCGATCTCGGCGGGCTGACGATCACCGGTGGCGAAAACAGCCTATGTACGCTCAATGGCCTGCTGATCACCGGCGCGCCATTGGTTGTACCGGACGCGGGCGGCAACGCGCTCGCGCAACTCACCTTGCTGCATTGCACCCTGGTGCCCGGTCTCGGGCTCCTTGCCGACGGCAGCCCCGCCCAGCCAACGGAATCGAGCCTGCGACTCGCCATCGCCGGCCTCGAGACGCACATCGACCGCTCTATCGTCGGCGCCATCCGCAGCCATGAGCGCGCCAACATCGATGCGAAGGACAGCCTCATCGACGCCACCGCGCGCGATGGCGCCGCCTATGCGGCAATGGACGACACCTCACCCGGGGCGGCGCTGAAGCTCGACGCCTGCACCGTCGTGGGCAGAATTCACTGCAGTGAAGTGATTCTGATTTCCAACAGCATCCTGCTCGCTGCGCGGGCCGGAAGCGACACCTGGGCGGTGCGGGCGGCACGTAAACAGGTCGGCTGCGTGCGATTCACCTGGCTGCCTTTTGAATCGATCGTGCCCACACGTCATCGCTGCCAGCCCGAATCGGCGGCCAACGCACAGCGCATCGCGCCACGATTCACCTCACTGCATTACGGCACACCGGCTTACGGCCAACTCACCACGTCGACGCCGGCAGAGATTCTGCGCGGCGCCGACAACGAAAGTGAAATGGGCGTATTTCACCATTTGTCGGGCGCGCTGCGCGAGACGAATCTGCGCATCCGCCTCGCGGAATATCTGCGGGTGAGCTTGAGTGCGGGAGTGATCTACGAATCATGAAAGCGACCGTCCACGCCTCTCTACGAACGCGCGACCCAAGTTCGGATATTTCCGGCTACGTCCAATGCGGTCGCCGCGGTAGGGCCGCATTCATCCGGGCATCGGTGCGTACCGTGGCATGGCGGTTTGAATCCCGCCCTACAGTCATGAGCCGCACCGGTGGTGCCGTCGTAGGTTGGGCTGACCAAGGAAGCCCAACAAACGGTCTCGCGGTCTGGCGCATCGCGTGTTGGGCTTCGCTTTGCTCTGCCCAACCTACACCCGATTCGCCCGCCGGCATTTCTGCGAATCCTGAACGAAGGAGTCCATCATGAGTTTCGATCTGAGCCGCATCCGCTTCGACGCGCGACAGGATTTTCTCGGCGTCGTCATGCAGCAGGGCCGGGTCCAGCTGGACGCCGACTGGAACGAGTGGGTGGCCGAGCTGGCGCGCCGCATGCAGGCTGGCACGCTGGACACTTTCGGCGGCAACGTGGTGCCACGCATCACGCCCGAGGGCTTTCGCATCGAGGCAGCGGGCGGCGCGCTGAGCATCGGCGTCGGGCGTATTTACGTGGACGGTCTGCTCGCCGAAAACCACGGCGGCACGCCCGACGCGTGGGAACGCCGCCTCGCCGAACTGACCGGCACCACGCCGCTCGACTACACCGCCCAGCCCTACTACCCGGATGCACCCGATCTGCCCGAAGGCGCCGGCCCCCATTTGGTATACGTCGACGTTTGGCAGCGCGACATCACGGCGATCAATATGCCCGAACTGGTTGAGCAGGCGGTCGGCGTCGATACCACCGGACGCTTGCAAACGGTCTGGCAGGTCAAGGTCCTGGCCGATGTCGGCAACATCACCTGCGATGCCGATGACGAGAACATCCCCAACTGGCTGACCGAAACCGCACCCTCCGCGGCGCGCCTGTCGACCGCCACCGGCGATACCGACGTCGAGCCCGACCCCTGCCAGGTGCCGCCCGCGGCGGGCTATCGCGGGCTGGAGAACCAACTGTACCGGGTGGAGGTGCACACCGGCGGCGCGCTTGGTACGGCGTCCTTCAAGTGGTCGCGCGACAACGCCACGGTGGCTTCTCGCGTGACGCACATCAACCCTGCGCGCACCATCATCACGGTCGAGAGCATCGGCCGCGACGACGTGCTTAGTTTTCAAGATGGCAATTGGGTGGAGGTGACCGACGACTGGCGAGAGTTGCATGGCCTGCCCGGTGAATTGCGCCGCATTCGCCCTGGGGGTGGCGTCGATGCGGTCGCGCGCACGCTCGAATTTGATGTACCGCTCACCGACGGCCTGTTCCCGACCAACGCGCAGGATGCCACCGACGAGACGCGCAATACGCGCGTGCGCCGTTGGGATCAGTCTGCCCAAGTGCGGCTGGAGGACGGTAGCCCGCTCGCCGGCCATGATCTCGACGCCGTCGGCAGCAACGGCGAAATCACCATTCAGCCCGCCGGCACCCGCCTGTTTCTCGAAGACGGCATTCTGGTTGACTTCGCCCTCGATCCGGCGGGCGGCGAATTCAAGAGCGGCGACCACTGGGTGTTCGCCGCACGCAGCATCGACGCAAGCATCGAGCTGCTCGACAACGCGCCGCCGCGCGGCATCCACCATCATTACGCCAAACTCGCGATCGTCACCTTCCCGGATGACGAAACCGACTGCCGCACGCTGTGGCCGCCACTGGCCGGGGACGAAGGCTGCGACTGCACGGTGTGCGTGAGCGCCGAGGGCCACAACGATGGCACCGCGACGCTTCAACAGGCAATCGACAGCATCAAGGACACGGGCGGCACAATCTGCCTTGGCGTCGGCAGCTTCGACATCGGCAGCACGCTCAATGTCAGCGAGGCACGCTCACTGCGCATCCGCGGTCAGGGCTGGGCCACGCAGCTGATCGGCGGCCAACCCGGCGGCATTGTTGACATCGCCGGCAGCACCGGCGTGGCACTGGAGAACCTCACTGTCATCGGCTCGGGTGGTGACTCGGGCACCACCGCCATCATCGCAGCGAATGGCACGGTCGATCTGCGCGTCGAACACATCAACGTGCTCGGTCTCGCCGTGGGCGATGCCACCAGTGTCGGCATCGGTCTGTCGGGCAACATGCTCGGCGTGAGCGTCAGTGACTGCGCGATCGTGGCCGAACGCGGCATCGCCGTGCTGCCCGCACGCGACCAGGACTATGTGCTCACGGGAGAGCTGCGCATCGCGCGCAATCTGTTCTTCTGCAGCCAGCGCGCGGTAAGCTTCGATGACCGCAGCCTGCACTTCGCCACCTCGCACATCGCGGAGAATCTCATGCTGGTCGGGACCCAGGCCGCGATCGTCGCCACCGGCGCCGCGCTGCCCGGCTCTCCCGTGAGCATTGCCGACAATGTCATCTACACGAGCGGCGACGGCATCCGCGCCGGCGTGGACGGCCTGGCCATCGAGCGCAACGAAATTGCCGGATTCGACGATCGCAGCGGCAACGGCATCATGCTTGAAGAAGGACTCGATCCGGTGGCGCTCGACTTCGTGCGCGTGCGCGACAACCGCCTGCTCAATCTGCAAGGCAACGCCATCGCGATCACCCATCGACTGGAGCAGGCGATCATCGCCGGCAACCAGATCGAGGGTATCGGGCTTGGCGCGCTGGTGATGAGCGAGGCCGGTGCGGCCGGTCAACTGAGCCTGACCGGCAACCAGTGCCATGACATCGGCAATGCGGTCACCGGCGACGATACCGCGTTCGCCGCCGTGCAGCTGATTCGCGTCGAGCGCGGCGACGTTCTCGACAACGTCGTCGCGGGTGTGGCGCGCAACGCGGTTGCCAGCCCGGCGATCGACGCCCTGCGCGCCGCCGCGGTGGGCCAGTTGCGTGTCGCCGGCAACCGATTTGTCGGCATTGGTCCCGACCGAAGCGCCGGCCCGGTCGCCGCGGCACATCTGCTGCCGCCCTTCGACCGCGTCGCGCTCGACGACAACAGCATCGAGCGCCTCGACGATGAAAACCAGAACGCAAGCGTTGCCGAATGGCGGGCGCTCGACATTACGCAGCCGGCGCGCGGCGCAGTGCGCTATGTGGCGGCGGCAGGCTACATCGCCACCGACGATGCCGCCTACGTGCTCACCGACACCCGCGCCATCGCCCTGCCGCTGCGCCCGTCGAGGGTATCCATTCGCGGCAACCTGCTGCGCGGCCACTTCAGCGGCGCGCCGCTCAATCGTTGCGCGAGCGTCGATACCTGCCTGTTCGCCGACAATCAATGCGAGATGGTCAGCGAAACCGGCACCCAACCCGTGCTCGGCCAGCTCAGCGCGCGCGCACTCAATGCCAGCAATAACCGCCTCGTGGCGTTGGGTGATCTGCAAACGCTGTCGCTCTTTCCGGTCGACACACAGCAGGCAATCGTCATCGGCAACACCAGCACGGGGCCGATTGCCGTGCCCAATGGCAGCCCCGTACCCGCCGATATCCATCTCACCAATATCTTCGGCATCTGAGGGAGACCGTCATGGCTGTCGCCACCTACCGCGGCGAGAAAAGCGTCGGCGAAATCGCCGGTAAAATCTACGCCCGCCTCACCCCCAAGCAGCGCGAGAAGGCCGAAGCGGCTCTACTCAAGGCCAACCCGCAACTGCGCAAGATCAAGTCGCTGCCCAAGGGCAGCATCCTGCGCGTGCCGGACCTGCCCGACCTGCGTACCAAGACGGTTCGCACGCTCGAAAATCCGGATGGGCAAATCGCTGAAAACGTCTCGGATGCGCTCAACAGTTTCAGCAAGCGGATTGGCGCGCGCTTCGCCTCGGACAACGAATCGACCAAGACACAGATCGCCCTGCTCAAGAGCGCAAAGTTGAAACGAGCACTGGCGGACGACTCCGATCTTCAGGCCCTGGCAGATGCTGCGAGCAAGGCGCTCGATGCGCGTGCCAAGAGCGTCGGCGCGCGCCAGGAGGGGTTGAACAAGGCGATCGAACAGGCGCAGGCGGATTTGAAGAAGCGCGCGCGTTAGCCACGCGGCGCCGAACCGTCACGTCTCGCGCTCATCGGCCGTGCCGCGATACGGCGCATCGCGTTCGAGGCGCTCCGACCGCGACACCAGATCCTCGCGCACCAGCGCTATGTTGCGCAGATTCGCCTTGAATGTGGCGTCGAAGACATCGCCAAGCAGTGGCACCGCGCCGATCACGAAGTCAAGCGCGGTATTTCCCGCCATGCGCCACAGCGTCGCCTTGCGCACGCCGAGGCGGCGTGCCTTCGCCATCAGATAAATCCCCGGCAGCAGCATCACGCTGTCACCAACGCCGGGCAGCAGACCGATCAGGCTGTCGTAGCCAAAGCGGAAGGATGTACCCGGAATGCGGTATTTCGCGTCCAGCCAGCGCGCAAGGCGGTCGAGTTCTTCGATATCGCGATCGCTCATAACCCGTTACCGGCGCGCAATGATGTATACCGCATGGACAACGCCGGGGATGTATCCCAGCAAGGTCAGCAGGATATTGAGCCAGAACTGCGCGCCGAT
>CBDULG010000187.1:0-6363 GCA_965367985.1 uncultured Rhodocyclaceae bacterium | reverse complement strand
AACAACCGACGCCGGTGACCCGCCCGCCCTTGTCACTCAGGCGGCTTTACCGGATTTCGCCCGCCGGCTGCGTGAGCGGAATGATGTCAGGCGTCCTCGCCGGCACCTTTTGGGCACTCGCGCCCGCGTTCGCTGCCACGCAAGGCTTGAGCGCCGTCGAAGTGGCCGTCTTTACCGCGACCGCGATTTTCGCCGGCGCGATCATGCAGTGGCCGGTGGGCCACGCCGCCGCCCACCGCGACCGTCGGAGTGTACTCGCCGTCACCTGCACGCTGACGGCGCTGAGTGCGACTGCAATGTTCGTCGCCGGCCCGCTTTCCAAGAGCGCCCTGATCGGCACGGTCGCCCTCTTCGGCGGCTTCGTGTTCACGATCTACAGTCTGGCCGTGACACACACCCATGACCGCGTCGACAGCGCCGAATCGCTCGAGGCGACCAAGGTGCTGCTGCTCTTGCACGGCGCCGGCGCGGCGATTGGGCCGGTGCTGACAGGCGCCGTCATGTCACAACTGGGCTCCGCGACGTTGCCGATCACCATGGCCGTCATGGCGGTTTTTACGGCAAGCTTCGTCGCCTGGCGTATCCGTGTGAAGAACGCCGTGCCCGACGCCCAGTTGTCGACGTTCATGGCGGTCAATCGTACCTCGTCCATGGCGATGGACATGGACCCGCGTACCCCCGACACCAGCCACGATGCCGAACCCGTGCCGTTCGAGCCCGTGCATGATGCCGAGGACGAGCTGGCGTACCACATGCACCCGGCAGCAGAGGGGCCCGCGGACGACGAGGCCGTTGCCGCGTTGGTCGCCGCCGCAGAAGCGGGATTCGACCCCGGTGAGGATCTGCCGTTTCCGGCGCCGGACGACACAGTGAAAACTGTTGATGCACAGGCTGACGGGCCATCAACCGAGCGTCCGGAGACGCCCGCTGATTACCCCGCCGAGAATTCCGACGATAGTGTCGACGAGAACCCCGAGGACAAGCCGCCGGGCGCCGCGGCCTGAGCACCGCAACGACCCCGCGGCATGCTTCGGCCGCCCACGGTGCGCCGCATCACAGGCCTTCGACAACTCAAGGCCTTCCATGATTTCGGCCTCGCCAAGCAGCGCAAACGACCCTTCGTTTTCGTGAAAAAGTAGCGTGTGCTAACATAGGTGGCTCTCAATTTTGATTATTTCCGCGCCAGGCGGCGAAGCCGCACTGTTCTGAGAAGGTCACATACACGGCATCATCGGGTCGCTGTTTGGCTGCTTTCATTCAGCGCCGCTCGAGCGTCTGGCACGGAAACGTCGATAAGGACGCATGTCGGAAAAGCTCGTAGTCAAGAATCTGTACAAGGTTTTCGGAGACCGCCCGCAAGAAGCGATGAAACTCGTCGCACAGGGCAAGGACAAGGAAACCATCTTCAAACAAACCGGCCAGACCCTCGGCGTGATCGACGCCAGCTTCACTGTCAATGAAGGCGAGATCTTCGTCGTCATGGGCCTCTCGGGTTCCGGTAAATCCACCCTCGTCCGCCTGCTCAACCGCCTCATCGAACCCACTTCAGGGCAGGTTCTGATCGATGGCCGCGACATTGCTGCGATGGACGACGAGACCTTGCGCACCTTGCGGCGCACCGAAATCAGCATGGTTTTCCAGTCGTTTGCGCTGATGCCGCACATGAACGTGGTCGACAACACCGCATTCGGCCTCGAACTGGGCGGCATGGCGGAAGCCGAAAGGCGTGCGCGCGCCATGGAAGCACTGGAGCAGGTGGGTCTGGCCCAGTGGGCAAAGAGCTACCCGGACGAACTGTCAGGCGGCATGCAACAGCGTGTCGGACTGGCGCGGGCGCTTGCCAACGATCCGCAGGTGCTGCTCATGGACGAGGCCTTTTCCGCGCTCGATCCGCTGATTCGCACCGAGATGCAGGATGAACTGGTCAAGCTCCAGGCGGCGCACAGCCGCACCATCATCTTCATTTCCCACGACCTCGACGAAGCGATCCGCATCGGCGACCGCATTGCGATCATGCAGGGCGGGGTGGTGGTGCAGGTCGGCACCGCCGAAGACATCCTCAAGAACCCGGCCAATGATTACGTGCGCTCGTTCTTCCGCGGCGTCGATGCAACCAGCATCCTGTCTGCGGCGGACATCGCACGCAAGACGCAGGTCAACATCATCGAGCACGCTGGCATGGGCGTGCGCAGCGCGATAGAACGGCTACGCACCCATGACCGCGACTATGGCTATGTGGTCAGCCCGGAACAGAAATTGTTGGGCATCGTCTCGGTCGCCAGTCTCGAAGCCGCGGCCCGTGCCAATAAGGACGCCAAGTTGCGCGACGCCTTCCTGCCCGAGCCGCTCATGCTCACCCACGACACGCCGATCAGCGACCTCTACGAGCCGCTCACCCAGCACCCTTACGGACTGCCGGTGGTCGACGAGACGGGCCGCTATCGCGGCACCATCACCCGCAACATGATGCTCACCTTCCTGCATGAGCAAAGCACGGAGGACGCATGAGCGACAAACCTGCCAGCAATCCCTGGGCCACGCCGGCGGAGACAGCTGCGCCTGCCACGTCCGATACGACTGCGGCGCCCGCGGCACCGCCAGCGGCTGACAACCCCTGGGGCGCCGCCCCCGCACCAACACCTGCCGCCGATTCGGCGACCGGCGCGGGCGCCGACTGGCTGGGCGCGCCACCCGCGGCGCCGGTCGATCAGCCGGTCGACTGGCTGCACCCGTTCACCGATGCGATCATTCCTCTTGATACCTGGGTCGACCAGGGCCTCGACTGGGTGGTCGCCAATTTCCGCCCGTTCTTCCAGGCGGTCCGGCTACCGATCGATGCCACACTGAACGGCATCGAACAGGCCCTGCTGGCGACACCCGCATTTCTCATGATCCTCATCTTCGGGCTCGTGGCGTGGCAGGTGAGCGGTCGCCGGCTGGCCATCGCATCGGTGTTCTCGCTGATCGCGATCGGCCTGATCGGCGCATGGAACGAGGCGATGGTGACGCTCTCGCTGGTCATCACTTCGGTCTTCTTTTGCATGGTGATCGGCTTGCCCACCGGCATCGTCATCGCACGCAGCAGCAAACTCGAGGGCATATTCCGCCCCGTGCTCGACGCCATGCAGACCACGCCGGCCTTTGTTTACCTGGTGCCGGTGGTGATGCTGTTCGGCATCGGCAACGTGCCCGGCGTGGTGGTAACCATCGTCTTTGCGCTGCCACCGCTGATTCGCCTGACCAACCTCGGCATCCGCCAGGTGCGCCCCGATCTGATCGAGGCATCGCGCGCCTTCGGCGCCTCACCCTGGCAGTTGCTCACCCGCGTACAGCTGCCGCTCGCCATGCCGACCATCATGGCAGGCATCAACCAGACGCTCATGCTGTCGCTGTCGATGGTGGTGATCGCATCGATGATCGCGGTCGGCGGTCTGGGCCAGATGGTCTTGCGCGGCATCGGCCGCCTCGACATGGGTCTGGCGACCGTGGGTGGCCTCGGCATCGTCATCCTCGCAATCGTGCTTGATCGCATCACCCAGTCGATGGCCGGTAACCGGTCGCCGTCGGGCGATCACTGGTATGACGCCGGCCCGATTGGACTGCTGCGCCGCATGCTCGGCAAGGCGCCGGCGTCCTGAATCAACCACTTCAACAGGAGATACACACTATGCGGATCACATCCGTCCACACTGTCCTGCGTCGCGGCGCGATCGCGCTTGCCGCGGCGTTTTCATTGACCGCCCTGGCCGCCGAGATGCCCGGCGAAGGCGTTGAAGTCCAGCCGCTGAAGAGTTCGATTGCCGAAGAAACCTTTCAGACCGAACTGGTAAAACGCGCGCTGACCGAACTCGGTTACGACGTCAAGCCAACCAAGGAGATCGAATACGCCACCGGCCACCTCGCGCTGGCCAACGGCGACGGCACCTTCATGGCCGACCACTGGAAGCCGCTGCATGTCGACTTCTACGAGAAATCAGGCGGCGACGAAAAACTCTATCGCGAGGGCGTGTATTCGCCCGGCGCGCTGCAGGGTTATCTGATCGACAAGAAAACGGCGGAGGAATACAACATCAAGTCGATCGACCAGTTGGCCGATCCCAAGCTCGCCGCGCTATTCGATTCAGACGGTAACGGCACTGCCGATCTGGGCGGCTGTACGCCGGGCTGGGGCTGCGAAAAGGTCATCGAACACCATCTGGACGCATACAAACTGCGCGATACCGTCACCCACAAGCAGGGTTCATACGCGGCGATCATTGCCGACGTGATCAGCCGCTACAAGCAGGGCAAGCCGATTTTCTACTACACGTGGACGCCATACTGGGTGAGCGGCGTGCTCGTGCCGGGCACCGACGTGGTGTGGTTGCAGGTGCCGTTCTCGTCCCTGCCAGGCGAACGCACAGACGTAGACACCACCTTGCCGGACGGCTCCAACTACGGCTTCCAGGCCAACACCCAGCACATCGTCGCCAATCGTGAATTTGCCGAAAGCAACCCGGCGGCGGCCAAGCTGTTTGAGATCATGCACATCTCGGCCAACGACATCTCGGCGCAGAATTCCCGCATGCGCGATGGCGAAAGCAGCGCGGCGGACATCGACCGCCATGTCGACGCATGGATCAAGGGCCACCAGGACACCTGGGACGGCTGGCTGGAAGAGGCACGCGCGGCAGCCGAGTAAGACTTGCTTCGGCAACGCGAAAACCCGCGGCCTGCGCCGCGGGTTTTTTGTTGCCCCTGTCAGGCCGCCAGAGTGTGGTCGATCAGCCGCACTCCAGATCGCCCGAGCCGACATGGACCACGCATTGCAGCGCGCCGCACTGACAATTCTTGAGCAGCGACGACCCCTGACTTCGGGCTCCCAGATTGACCCCGGCCGAGCAGACGCATTCCTGCGGCGCGAGGCTCTGCGCGAAGGCCGGCGCGCTTGTCGGCGCCGCAGTAAAGATCGCCACTGCCGCAACCGCCGACAACAACCCGGCGAGCGTCAAGATCCATCGGGTTCGTTTCATGGTGCGGCCCTCCATCGTGTAGGAAAAGGTGAGCGCCACATCGCGTGCGGCGTATCCATCACTACGATAAACGAACATTCATGCTTCGCGCTATGGCGCCGCCCCACCCGAATGCTGTCAGCGCCAACGCCAACGCATTCCGCATCTACGCCCACCGTGTGAACAAAAATCTGCCCGAAGAGAGCATTCTCTCCGGGCTCAACACCGCCTGAACCCAGGCGCGGAAATCAGATGTCGAGCGGTATCACCCTACTCGACGAGATCCTTGTAGGCATGCCAGGTCGCGTGTCCGACCACCGGCAGCAGCAGCACCATGCCGACCATCATCGTCGCGAATCCGATCGCCATGGCAATCACGATCATCGCCGCCCAGAGAATCATCGGCGCCAGATTGTGGCCGACGGCGCGCGCACTGGTGATCATTGCCGTCACCACGTCGGTGCTGCGATCGAGGATCATCGGAATCGCGACTGCGGAAAAGGCAAACACCAGGGCGGCCAGCGCGCCACCGACCACCAGATAAGCCGCGACGAAGTTCAGGTAGTTGCCGGAGAACGCGATGTCGTTGAACAGATTGCTCAGATCCGGCGCAACACCTGCGTAGAACAACGCGAAGAGAATCGCCGACAGACGCTCCCACAGGATCAGCGTAATCGCCAGCCCGAGTCCGAAGTAGGCCAGTTGGTCACCTTCGCGCTTGAGCCCTTTCAAGGACTCGAAAAAGCCGCTGCGTTCTCCTGCCGCGCGGCGACGCGACATTTCATACAGGCCAGCGGCGGCAATCGGGCCAATCAGCAGAAAGCCGGAAATGGCCGCCGTAAACAGATACGGCCGCGCGCTGGCGAAGGCCAGAATGAGATACCCGACGAGCGCGAAAAATGCACCGTAGGCCAAGCTCGCCGCGGGATTGGCGGCCAGATCCTGCCACCCGAGTTTAAGCCAGTGCCAAGGCCGCGACGCACCGACATGGCGCACCTGCGGCGTGTCCAGGCCGTGATCATGATGTCCCAGTGAGTTGTCCATGGTGCGCTCCTGTCTGCGAAAACACACACGAGGTAGACTGCCGCGTGAATAATAGGTTCGGGCGTGCCAAGCGTTTGCGCTCGCACGCACAACGGAGAGCGCCGTGCTGAACATGGATTTTAGCCGCCGGGTGGTCATCGACACCCGCAGCGCGCCTTGGCAACCGAGCCCGATGGCGGGCGTATGGCGCAAACCGCTGGCGCGCGAGGACGCCGAGCGCGGCCACGCCACCAGCGTGGTGCGCTACGAACCCGGCGCACGCTTTGCGTCGCATGGGCATCCGGGCGGCGAGGAAATTCTCGTGCTCGAAGGTGTCTTTTCCGATGAG
>CBDULG010000186.1:0-6389 GCA_965367985.1 uncultured Rhodocyclaceae bacterium | reverse complement strand
AGCTCTGCATTCTCGGTGCCCGCCGGGCGGCGGCGCACCTTGCCGGTCATCCTGAGTACGAATTCGTTGCGAATTGATTCGGCTGTTGCGAAGGTCTCGGCACGGTCAGGATCGCATACCACCTGAACCAGTCCCTCGCGATCGCGCAGATCGACGAAAATGACACCACCGTGATCGCGGCGGCGATGAACCCATCCGCACAGGGTGACGATTTGGTCGAGGTCTGTCGTGGTGACCTGTCCGCAGTAGTGTGTTCGCATGAGGTTGATTCCGTTGAATTGCATTCGGCGGCAAATGGCCGAAAAGAAGGTTTACTCAGTCGCGGCCGCTGGTTTTGGCGTCAGTGCCGACGGCTTCATCGGCTTTTCCACGGGGTAAACGGCGCCCATCGAGATGACATACTTGAGCGCGTCGTCCACGCTCATCTCAAGCTCGATCGTGTCGCTGCGCGGCACCATCAGAAAGTAGCCCGAGGTCGGATTCGGCGTGGTCGGTACATACACGCTCAGGTAGTCGCCGACCAGATGTTTTGCGGCATCTCCGCCCGGCTTGCCAGTGAGAAAGGCGATGGTCCACGCGCCGGTGTGCGGAAAGCGGATCAGCAGGGCTTTGCGAAAGGCGTGGCTCGAACTCGAGAAAACCGTGTCGGAGACTTGTTTTACGCTCGAATAGATTGACTTGACGACGGGAATTCGCGCAAGTGTGGCCTCCCACAGCCGCACGAGTCGCTGGCCCAGAACATTGGCGCCGACAAGGCCGGTGACAAAGACGATGAGCAGCGTGATAGCCACGCCGGCCCCGGGAATGTCGAATCCTAGGCGCGTGCGCGGCTGCCACGCTTCCGGAACCCATAGCATGATGTGGTCGAGCGTGCCGACGATCCAGGCGAGCACCATGAAGGTGATGACCAGAGGGATCCAGATCAACAACCCGGTGATGAAGTATTTCCTCATCACGCGGCTTTACTTGCCGACACTTTTGTCGCCCCCGGTGGACGTGGAATCCTTGGCGCTGCTGCTGGTTTCGCTGGGCTTGCTTGGCTCCTTGCTCGCAGCCGCCTCCTGTGGGGCGGGTTCGCTCTTTTTGCTGTTGCCGCCTTTGAAATCGGTGGCGTACCAACCCGTGCCCTTGAGCTGAAAGCCCGCGGCGGTGAGTTGTTTGGTGTACTCGGCCGCGCCGCATTTGGGGCATTGCGTCAGCGGCGCATCGTTCAACTTTTGTAGGTGCTCTCGTTCATGACCGCAGGCGGCGCAGCGATAGGCGTAGAGGGGCATGAGATGCTCCAAAAAATCAAGCCGATGAGTTTAACGTATTGATACGAAGCGGAGAAGCGGGCAATGGGCCCGTACGTCGCGCCTTACACGCAATAGGGGATGCGCTGAGGCGATTTCAAGTGCGCTCGTCAGAGCATCTGCATGTAGCGCGCGGTGATTGTTTCACCCAGAAAGAGCGCGAGCAGACCGGCGGCCGCAAGATAGGGGCCGAAGGGAATCGGCACACTGCGCTTGTGGCGCGAAAACACGATCAGGGCAATGCCGACGGCGGCGCCGACCACCGAAGACAGAAGGATGGTGAGCGGCAGCATCTGCCATCCGAGCCAGGCGCCAATGGCCGCCAGCAGCTTGAAATCGCCATAACCCATGCCTTCTTTTCCGGTCACCAGCCGAAACAACTGAAAAACGAGCCACAGAGTCATATAGCCGGCGACTGCGCCAATGACTGCGTTCGGGAGCGTCGTGAACACCTCGCCAAGATTGAACAGCAAACCAACCCAAATCAGTGGCAGCGTAATGCTGTCGGGCAACAATTGCGTATCAAGATCGATGAAGGCCAGCGCGAGCATTGCCCAGATGAAGACCAGTGCCCCCAGTGTGGCCATCGAGTAACCGAATTTCCACGCTGCCAAGCCGGAAAGCACGGCAGTGGCCAACTCGATGAGCGGATAGCGCCCGCTGATGGCCGCCTTGCAGTGCCTGCAACGACCCCGCAGCAGCAAGTAACTGACGATGGGAATATTGTCGAACGGGCCAATTGCGTTGCCACAGTGCGGGCAACGCGAACGCGGTGTCGCGAGATTGAGGTGCGGACCCGGCGGCGTCGGCTCGCCGCGCAGGTCGGCGGCCTGTTCGGCCCATTCGCGCTCCATCATTACGGGGAGCCGATGAATGACCACGTTGAGAAAACTGCCGACGAACAGGCCGATCAGGCCTGTCAGCGCGAGGAGAATGGTGGCGTCTTGCAGGAATGTTGGCATGAGATAGCGATGCCCCCGGCGCGGCGGCCGGGAGACGAATTAGACGACGGCGCCGAGCTTGAAGATGGGGAGGTACATCGCGACGACCAAGCCACCAATCACCGTGCCCAGGAAGACCATGATGATCGGTTCGAGCAGTTGAGAGAGGGCACCAACTGCGTCGTCCACCTCCTGCTCAAAGAAATCCGCGACCTTGCTGAGCATGCTGTCGAGTTGGCCCGATTCTTCGCCAATCGACACCATCTGCACCACCATGCTCGGAAACACTTTGACGCCTTGCATTGCAACTGTGAGGCTCGTTCCCGTGCTTACATCGGACTGGATCTGTTTCGTGGCGACTTTATAAACATGGTTGCCCGATGCGCCGCCCACCGAATCCAAGGCTTCGACGAGCGGCACGCCGGCGGCAAACATGGTTGACAGCGTTCGTGTCCAACGTGCAATGGTTGCCTTGCGAATAATGTCGCCAATGACGGGAAACTTCAGAATCATGCGGTCCATGGTGTTCTGCGCTTTCTCGGAGCGCCGGTACGCCATCACCGCGGCAGTGATCCCGACAGCCAAAAGGCCGAAGACGATATACCAATTTGCGACGAAATAATCGGAGATGGCCATTACGATCAAGGTCGGCGCGGGCAAATCGGCGCCGAAACTTTCAAACACCTTCTTGAATTCGGGGATGACGAACAGCATCATCACCGAAACCACGACGCTGGCGACCACAACGATTGAGATTGGATAGAACAGCGCCGACTTGATCTTGCTCTTGATCGCGAGGATTTTCTCTTTATAGGTAGCCAGTCGGTCGAGCAGGTTATCGAGAATACCCGCCTGTTCGCCGGCCTCGACCAGGTTGCAGTAGAGCGCGTCGAAGTGAAGCGGTTGCTTGCGGAACGCCTGTGACAGGCTGCTGCCGGTCTCCACATCGTTGCGGACGTCGTTCAGCATGCGGCCTAGCGAGGGATTCGTTGCGCCCTTGATGCCGATGTCGAAGGCCTGCAGCAATGGCACGCCGGAACGCATCATGGTGGCCATTTGTCGTGTAAAGAGCGCAATGTCCTTGTCAGTGATTCGTCTTCCGCGTGACAGCTTGCGCTTCTTCACCTTGGTGACGAGCACGCCTTGCCGGCGCAGGGTGGCCTGCACGACATTCTCGCCGCCGGCGCGCATCTCGCCTCGGATGATCTTGCCCTTCTTGTCCTTGCCCTCCCAATCGTAAAGTGATTCCTTTGGCCCTGGAGCAGGGCGGCGGCGGGCGGTTCGGGTCGCGGTTGCCATGTGTTTCTATGCCTCGAATTATTCGTTTGTGGTGGCCAGCACTTCAGTCAGGGAAGTGACGCCTGCCTTCACTTTGCGTAGCCCGGATTTGCGCAAGTCGTTGATGCCTTCCATTTCCGCCTGGGCGGCAATATCCATTGAATTGCCGTTGTTCATGATGATGCGCGCGATTTCTTCGGTGATCGGCATGACCTGGTAGATGCCGACGCGCCCCTTGTAGCCGGAACCCTTGCATAGCTCACAGCCCACCGGACCGTAGGGTTTCCAGCTGCCGTCGAGCTCGTCTTCGTTGAATCCGGCGTCGATCAGCGCGTCGTGCGGTATGTCGATCGGCTTTTTGCACTTGCACAGGCGGCGCGCCAGCCGCTGCGCCGTGATGAGGATGACCGACGACGCAATATTGAATGGCGCGACACCCATGTTGCGCAGGCGCTCTAGGGTGGTCGGCGCATCGTTGGTGTGCAGAGTGGACAGCACGAGGTGACCGGTTTGTGCCGCCTTGATCGAAATCTCTGCGGTGTCAATGTCACGAATCTCACCCACCATGATTATGTCCGGATCCTGGCGGAGGAAGGCGCGCAACGCGGTTGCGAAGTTCAACCCGGCTTTTTCGTTAACGTTGACCTGGTTGATACCCGGCAAGTTGATTTCGGCCGGATCTTCAGCGGTCGAGATGTTCGTACCGCCTTTGTTGAGCATGTTCAGACACGTGTACAGAGACACCGTCTTGCCGCTACCGGTGGGTCCGGTGACCAGGATCATGCCGTAAGGCCGTTCGATCGCGTCCACCAGCGCTTGCCGCTGCTCGGGGTCGTAGCCGAGCGCGTCGATGCCGAGCATGGCGGACGACGGATCGAGAATACGCATTACGATCTTTTCGCCGTGCAGCGTCGGCAACGTCGATACGCGAAAATCGATCGCCTTGTTCTTGGACAGCACGAGCTTCATGCGGCCGTCCTGCGGCAGCCGTTTCTCGGAGATGTCCAGGCGCGAAATCACCTTGATCCGCGCCGCGATCTTTTCGCGCAGGACGAGCGGTGGCTGGGCAATCTCGCGCAATTCGCCATCGGTGCGGAAGCGGATGCGGTAGTACTTCTCGTAGGGCTCAAAGTGAATGTCCGACGCGCCTTCGTTGATCGCGTCGATCAACACTTTCTGGATGAAACGCACCACCGGTGCGTCGTCAACCTCGGCCTGCGTCTCGTCCTCGGCCTTCGTGTCAGCCGGTGCGACCTGTTCGAGCATATCCATGTCGAACTCGTCGCCGGTCAGCGCGTTAAGTGTGTCCGAGGTGGATTGCGCGCGCTTTTCGATGGTCGTGGAAAGCTTGCTCGCTTCGACGATGATCAGGTCGACGGCCAGCCCGCTTTGGAAACGTATCTCGTCGAGAGCGCGCAGATTGGTCGGATCGGCAAGCGCGACGGTGAGCCGGTTGCCGCGCTTGCCGACAGGCAGGACATGGTGTTTGAGAACAAGTTTGTGATCGATGGCGTCGGCGAGCACGATCGACGGATCAAGCGCGCGGATATCCATCATCGGGTAGCCGAAGGTGTCCGCAGCAAACCGGGCGACGTCCTGCTCAGAGAGCAGTTCGCGTCGCGCCGCTTCGACCAGAAAGCCATTGACGCGGCCGCCGTGTTCCGTCGTGCACGCCAGCGCGTCCGCTTCGGAAATACGGTTTTGCTGGATCAGCGCGCGTGCCAGACCACTGAGTGCAATTTGCGGATTCGCTGCCATAGCCCCGTTTCGTAGAACCGGCCTGGAATGGTGCATGGCTTCATGTACCGTGTAAAGCAAGCGGTGCAAGCCATTGTGTCACCTAGATTTGTTCAGCCGGTTTGAATAGCCGAGCGGTTTTCACCATGCGATCCTGGGTCTGCACCACTTCGATGGGTACGTCGCCAATGCGCACCGAGAGCCCCGCCTCGGGTATCTCTTGCAAGTATTCAACAATCAACCCGTTCAATGTTTTCGGCCCATTTACCGGAAGGTTGAGGCCTAATTTCCGATTGAGGTCACGCAGATTGTGGCCACCATCGACCAGAACGCTGTTGTCGTCCTGCCAACACAGCCGCTCTTTTTCGCTTGGCGAACTGGTGGTGAATTTGCCAATCATTTCTTCGATGATGTCCTCGACGGTAACCAGGCCGAGCAACTCCCCGTACTCATCGACGACCAGGCCCATGCGCTGCTTGTTCTCCTGAAAGAACTGGAGCTGGGAATAGACCGGTGTGTCCGCCGGGATGAAGTAGGGCTTGTAAGCCATCTCACGCAAGGCTTCATGGGTCAGCGCGGTTTCCAGCGCGTGGCCGATCAGCCGGCGTAGATGCAGAATGCCGACGACATTGTCGTCCTCGCCGTCGAATATCGGCAAACGCGTGTGATAGCTGGTGGCGAGTTGATGGCTGATGTCGCTCATCGAGTCGGATAGATTGATGCCCTCGATTGCCCCGCGTGGCGTCATCACGTCTTCCACGGCAATGTCTTCGAGCTCGAACATGTTGAGCAGAATGCTGCGGTGCTTGGTGGGGATAACATGACCGGCCTCGAGCACCAGCGAGCGCAACTCCTCGGTGGACAGGTGACCGTCGCCGCGCTCGCCCTTGTCGTGTAGCCGGAGCAAGCGCAGCAGCAGCGCGACGAACAGATTGACGAACCATACGGCGAAATACGATGCGCGCAGCAGCACGGTGAGCGGGTAGGCGTACATCACTGCCAGCTTGTCGGCGTATCGGGCGCCGACCACTTTGGGCGTGATCTCCGAGAAGACGAGAATCAAGAACGTGACCAGAATGGTACCCGCCCCAAGTGCCCAGCTCTCTTCGCCGAACAACTCGATCGCGGTCACACTGACCAG
>CBDULG010000185.1:0-6410 GCA_965367985.1 uncultured Rhodocyclaceae bacterium | reverse complement strand
CCTTCGCGCAGATGGCGTTCGACGTTCTCGACCACCACGATGGCATCGTCGACCACCAGGCCGACCGAAAGCACGATGGCCAGCAGGGTGAGCAGGTTCAGCGTGAAGCCGAATATCTGCATGAGGAAGATGCCGCCGATCAGCGACACCGGGATCGCCATCACCGGCACCAGCACCGAGCGCACCGAGCCGAGGAAGAGGAAGATCACCACGATGACGATCAGCAAGGTGTCGGCGAGCGTGCCGGTGACCTCGTGGATGGCATTGCTGACGTACTCGGAGGCGTCGTAGCCGATACTCGCGTCAAGCCCCGCCGGCAGGTCGCGCTGCAACTCGGCCAGCTGCACGCGCACGCCGTCGATCACATCGATGATGTTGGCGTTGGGCTGTGGAAACACGCCGGCAAACACCGCCGTGTCTCCCGAATAGCGCACCAGCGTGTCGTAGTCTTCGGCGCCCAGCTCGACATCGGCGATGTCCTCCAGACGCACGATGGTGTCGTCCTTCTGGTAGATCACCAGGCGGCGGAAATCCTCGACGCTATGCAGATCGGTGTTGGCGGCGAGCTTGGTCTGCACCAGCGCGCCCTTGGTGCTGCCGATGGCTGCCAGATAGTTGTTGGCGGCCAGCGCCTGGCGCACCTGCGAGGCGCTGATACCCAGTGCCGCCATGCGCTCCGGCTTGAGCCACACGCGCATCGCGAAGGTGCGCGCGCCGAAGATCTCGATGCGCTGCACGCCGGTCACCGCGGAGAGCCGCGGCTGCACGACGCGGGTAAGGTAATCGGTAATCTGCTCCGGCGACAGAATCTCCGACGAAAAGCTCAGGTAGGCCGCGGCAAACTCCGAGTCGGCCGATTGCACGCTGATCGCCGGCACCTGCGCTTCGGCCGGCAGATCGTTGCGCACCTGGTCGACCTTGGACGAGATATCGGCCAGCGCCTTGGTCGAGTCGTAATTGAGCTTGAGCCGCGCGGTGATGATCGAGATGCCCTGCAAGCTCTTCGACGATACGTAGTCGATGCCTTCGGCCGCCGCGATGGCGCGCTCCAGCGGCGTGGTGATGAAGCCGCGCACCAGCTCCGCGCTGGCACCGACATACACCGTCGAGATCTGCACGGAGGCGTTTTCACTGAGCGGATACTGGCGCACGCTCAGCGAATTCCACGCATTGAGACCGGCAATCACGATGATCAGGTTGACCACGATGGCAAGCACCGGGCGCCGGATGAAAAGATCGGTAAAGCCTCTCATGACGGCCCCTCTCAGGATGCGTTCGGCTGTGGCGCGAGCTCGGGTTGGGGCGCCAGCGTATTGTCGATCACCACCGGCACGCCGCTGCGCAGCTTGAACACGCCGCTGGTCACTACCGTCTCGCCGGGCTTGAGGCCATCGACGATATCGACGAAATCGCCGCGTGCCTGCCCAAGGCGGACAAACTGCTGTCGCAGGACCTGTTGCGTATCGCCGGTTTGCTCGTCTTTCTTTGTCTCGACCACGAACACCGAATCGCCGTAGGGCGCGTACAGCACCGCGGTGGCGACCACCGGCAGCACCGGCTTGGTCTCCGGCAATACCACCTCGACATTGGCGAACATCCCCGCATGCAGCATCTCTTGCGGGTTGGCAACCAGCGCGCGTACGCGCACGTTGCGCGTCGCCGGGTCGACTTCCGGACTCACCGCGATGATTTCACCCTTGAACGTCTCGCCCGGCGCGGCGTCGGCGGTGACGCGAACCGTCATGCCCTGTTTCAGGCGCCGGATTTCCTGCTGCGGCACCGAAAAGTCGACATGAATCGGATTCAGCGTCTGCAACGAGACGATCGCATCGCCCTCGCTCAAGATCTGGCCGAGATTGACCAGCCGCAGCCCGAGACGGCCGGAGAAGGGTGCGCGCACCGTCTTCTTGGCGATCACCGCCTCCATGTTGCCGACCTGCGCGGCGGTTTCCTTGAGCTTGGCGTCGGCCGTGTCGACGGCCTCGCGCGACACCATCTTCTTGGCGCTCAGTTCGCGCATGCGCTTGAGGTCCGCCCGGGCGAGGGCGGCCGCCGCACGTGCCGAAGCGAGCTGGGCGTTTTCGGTCGACGTATCCAGTTGCAGCAGCACATCGCCGGCCTTCACCGCCGCGCCGGATTCGAAATCGATGCGCGTCACCCGGCCGCTGACCTCGGCACTGACGGTGACGCCCTGCACCGCCGACACGGTCGCCGTCGCGGCGATCCACTGTTCCCACTGCGCCACTTCCACCGGCATTGCGGTGACAGTCTCAGGCGGCATCACCATGTTTTCACTGGCCTTGCCCATCGCCGAGAACTGGTCGAGCTTGGCGAAAACGATGCCGCCGACCACGATGGCGAGGGCGACGACGGCAAGAAAAAGTTTCTTCAGCATGAACGCCTCATTGGATCGGGTATTGACGACAGCATGCACTCAATTACGGCACCACAGATATTTTGCGGCGCCGGCGCGCGGGCGACAAGACGGCTCTGGCCGACGCCCGCATGAGAACTCTCATGAGCCGGATTCCGTTCAGGTAGATGCGATATCCTCTTCTCTTAGGTGTAGGTGCTTGCTGGCGATTCCTCCGGCCTCACGCCTTGCCTTGCTTCGCCTCGACGTAGCGGGCGAAGTTGTCGAGGATCGCTTGCCAGCCGTCGCGCTGCTGTTCGACGGGGTTCTCGGTCTCCGCGTCGAAGGTCACGCGGACCCAAACGCCATCCTCACCGGGGATGAACTCGACGCGACCAGATCGATCACCGAACGAGTATTCGATGCGCTTGTGCATCTCGACCCGCGTATAGGTGCCTGCGAAGTCGAAGCCCATGCTGCCGTCCTTGGCTTCCATGCGTGAGTTGAACGCTCCGCCGACGCGCAGATCCACGGACGACGCCGTGGTATGCCAATCAGCGGACGCCGTGTTCCAGTGCTTGATGTCCTCCGGCGTGGTGTAGGCACGCCAGACGTCTGCGATCGGGGCATTGACGTGGGTCTCTACGGTAATTTGCATTGTCTGACGGCTCATCTCTTCGTACTCATGGTTTTTACTCCTTTCGCTTTCACCGGCCTGTTTCGATGCGTAAATGAAACCCTCAGCCCCGCCACGCCTTCTCGATCGCCGCGATGTCGATCTTTTTCATTGTCATCATCGCGTCGAACGCGCGCTTGGCCGCTACGCGGTCGGGGTCGGAGAGCGCGTCAAGCAGGACGCGCGGCGTGATTTGCCATGACAGGCCCCACTTGTCCTTGCACCAGCCGCACGCGCTTTCCTCGCCCCCGTTATCGACGATCGCATTCCACAAGCGGTCGGTTTCAGCCTGGTCGTCGGTGGCGATCTGGAACGAGAAGGCCTCGCTATGTTTGAACGCTGGCCCGCCGTTGAGTCCGACGCAGGGGATGCCGGCGACGGTGAACTCGACCGTCAGCGCATCGCCCTGCGTGCCGTCGGGAAAGTCGCCCGGCGCGCGCATCACCGCGCCCACCGCGCTATCGGGAATGGTCTCGGCGTAGAAGCGCGCCGCGTCCTCGGCGGTGCCGTCGTACCACAGGCAGATCGTGTTCTTGCTGGCCATTTTCGTTCTCCTTTAATGAGTTAATGGCGTGATCGACAGTTCAAGGGTGGGAGCCGTGGCAACAAAGCCATCGACGTAGTCCATCGAATCTCTCCTTGGGGTGGTCTTGTGTGTACGACGGACAACGCCGCGGCAAATCGACAAAGCGATCGCAGGTTCTTCCGTTTCAGCTCCCCTGCGAACCGCAAGACAGATTCGCGATCGCGTCGCAGATCACCGCGGTCGTTACCCAGTGTTGAATGCGCATCCCCACCGGCGCGGTGGACCCCATCCGAAGCGCCGCTGGAGCTTCATGTTTGGGTCAGACCGGCCGTCAAGCACGCCGCAGCGGCCAGCGAGGCCACCGTGCGCACATGGTTCCAGCGCGTCCAGTCAGTCAGATAGGCAGCCCACACGCGCTGCGACTCGTCGCCCGCTGCGGCGGCAGCCAGCGCATTGTTGAGCGGCACGTTGAAGGCCATCGTGACGCCGATCGAACCGCCCAGATACAGCAGCGCGCCGCCGACGATCCACCCGGCACCGCCCGCGCTCCAATTCAGGACGGCAAGGATCAGCGCGGCAAAGCACGCGGCCGCCGTGCCAAAGAACGCCAGCATGAACACCGGATTGATGATCACCACGTTGATCGCGTTCATCGCCGCCATGCCCTGCGCGGGCGGTAAGCGTCCCAGCGCGCGCATCACCGAGGTCGAGAATGCGAAGAACAGGCCGGCGATCAGACCGCAGCCGATCGCCGAGACAAAGGCCAACGAGAAGAGGGTGGGTGAGTTCATGTCGACGTTCCTTTTGGGGCAGCGCGTTTCATGCGACTTGCCATGCCGACGGGCAGAAACGCGTGGACAGCGAGCCGCTCAGGCGGCGCCGGGCTCGCCTTCGTGTCGCCATTTCAAGGTCAATCGGCGGCCGCGATCACCGACACCTCGATCAGCAGATTCGGCGATGCAAGGCGCGCCTCGACGGTGGCACGCGCGGGCGCCGCGTCCGCGGGCAGCCAGTCTTCCCATACCGCATTCATCGCGGCGAAGTCGGCCATGTCCTTGATGTAGAGCGTGGCCGATAGCATGCGGCTGCTGTCGGTGCCGGCTTCCTCGAGCAACTTGTCGACGCGCGACAGCATCTCTTTGGTCTGCGAGGTGATGTCGTTCAGACCATCGACACCGCCGGCGGTCTGCCCGCACAGATAGACGACGCCGCCGTGACGGACGATTTTCGACATGCGCGCGCCGGTGTGAATGCGTTCGATTTGGGACATGTTGACTCCTTGGTGGGTGGTGTGACAAAGCATAACCCGGGGCGCCGTCAGGAATCGCCCGGCGCCCACTTCTTGCAACATGCAGCTCGAACGGCCATGATTTTCTCGCCGAGCTGCCCGCATAAATCAAATCGAGGATCCCCAATGAAACTGATCGCCTCACTGACCAGTCCCTATGCCCGCAAGATTCGCGTCATCCTCGCCGAGAAGGCGTTGCCCTTCGATCTCGACGTGGACATTCCCTGGAACGCCGACACCCGCGTGCCGCACTTCAATCCGCTCGGCAAGGTGCCGGTGCTGATGGCCGATGACGGGCGCGCGTGGTTCGACTCGCCGGTGATTGCCGAGTACCTCGAAATCTTCAATGTCGATCCGGTCATGATCCCGGCCGATCGCAAATTGGCGCTGGCGGTGCGCCAGACCGAGGCACTGGCCGACGGCATCACCGATGCCGCGGTGGCCGCGTTCCTCGAAAACAGCCGGCCCGAAGCGCAGCGCAGCGAGGCGACGACGACGCGGCAGCGCGAAAAGATCGAGCGTGCATTGAGCGCGCTGGCCGATCGTGTCGAGGCGCGCGACGGCCTCAACGGTGCGGCAATTTCACTCGGCGACGTGGCCGCGGGTTGTGCGCTGGCTTATCTCGACCTCCGGCATCCGGGCATCGACTGGCGCCAGCGCGAACCACGGCTGGCGCGCTACGCAGAAACCTTGCTGGCGCGGCCGAGTTTTGTGTCGACGGCGCCGCCGGCGGCCTGAGGCCGCTGTGATGGCGAAGAGTGCCCGGGTTGCGTGTCCGGGCGCTCTACCTGGGTGAACGCGCAAGCTTCATCGCGCTTCCGGCCGCACAGATCGTCGCTTGTTCAGATGATAGGTCAGCGCTGCAGCGATGCAGATCGCCAATGCGTCCTCCGCAAGCTGTTCGTCCAATCCGAACACCAGTGCACGGTTTCCTTCGAATGCGAAATCGTCGGGAAAAAGCGTTCTGAACGTGCCGACAAGCCCGGTCTGACAATGGAAATAGAGGGCGTAGCGGTCCGGGTCTTTCGACTTCCAGTCCATGCGGACCGTGCTGCCGGCCTTGTTCTTCGTCAGGTAGGCGGGCTCGCCCCACTTCAGGGTTTCGTCGATCTCGCCGACGCCCGGCGTTTCACGCGCGGTGCGGAACACCAACTCACGCAAGGCCAATAGCGCGTTCCGTGCCGGTGGCGGGTATGACTCGAACTTTTCGGCGACAGCGGCGTTACGAAATGGCGTCATGGCATCGACTCGATTTGGGCCGCGTTTCCCGATACGACACAACATGGGGAAACGCTCACCGTGTCGTCACCCCGGCGAAAACCGGGGTCCAAACGAGGGTTGGCTGCGTCGCTTGTTTGCAACAAAACGCGAAGCGCAGGGTACTGGGGCGATTATCAAAGGGTATCGCCAATTTTCGAATCCCCCAAGGCCGATGAGACCTGCGCCCCCAACGGCTGAAAATCAGTAGAGCACGGTGGCAGCGCGCACGCGCTACTTGGCCATCACCTGTGCCGCAAATGTTTGATAGCGAATGCGATCGTTCTCGACGAAGATGGTGTCGGTTGCA
>CBDULG010000184.1:0-6431 GCA_965367985.1 uncultured Rhodocyclaceae bacterium | reverse complement strand
CTCACCCCCGGCCCCTCTCCCCCCGGGAGAGGGGTTGGGGTGAGGGCACGCTCGCACGACATCTGCCAACCGCCAGTTCATCCACGCCGCCCGCGAGGAGCCCCTGACATGCCTGGCCCACTCCTCCACCTCGGCGCAACAGTGCTCTGCGCGCATGGTGGCAGCGCCACGCCGACCGCGCCCAATCCGCGCGTGCTGGTGAGCGGTCAACCGACGGTGTTGATGACGGCGCCGTATGTGGTGGCCGGATGCCCATTCAACGTGGGCGGCTCGCCGGTGCCTTGCGTTACCGGTCAGTGGGTGGTCGCGGCTACGCGTGTGACTTCGAACGGCCAGCCGCTGGTGCTCATGGACAGCCAGGCGGTGTGCGCGCCCAACGGCACGCCGCTGCTGCCGGTCGCGGCGCAGACGCGGGTGATCGGGAGTTGATGATGAGCATCAACACAGTCCACTGCTTGGCGGAATGCGGGACGGATGGCGCCCCGTTCGGGGCGCCGCGTATCAGCGTAGGTTGGGCTAAGCGAAGCGCAGCCCAACATGCGATCTGCCAGGCAGGAACACTGATTGTTGGGCTTCCTTCGTCTGCCCAACCTACGGCCGGAGACGAAAGGGGGTGCGCGCCATGACCGTACGACTCCATTTTCCCTACCAGTTCGATGGCCGCGGGCGCACGCGCGAGGATGACGAGGCGGCGTGGATTCGCGGACTCATTGAACAGGTGTTGTTCACTTCGCCCGGCGAGCGTGTGATGCGGCCGGACTTCGGCAGTGGGCTGCGTGAACTGGTATTTGCGCCCAATTCACCGGAGCTTGCCGCGACGACGCAGTTTCTCGTGCAGGGCGCGCTGCAGCAGTGGCTGGGCGAGCTGATCGCGGTCGAGGCGGTCGAGGTGACGGCCGTCGACGCGAGCCTGTCGGTGACGATCAGCTACCGCATCCGCCGCACCGACGCGCCGCAAACGGACACCTTCACGCAAGGAGGTGCGCCATGATCTACACCTGCTGCGACGAAAACCGCCGCGCTGCGGTCGACGCCCACGCGACGCTCAATGGCATCGATTTTCTCGAAGTGCTTGATGTCGACGCACCGGCCGACAGCCCGCGCCAGCGCACGCTCATGGTGCGCCTGCTCAAGCCGGTGCCGGCCGGACTCACTCCTGACAACGTGCGCATCGAAGGCGGCGAGCGTATCCGCCGTGTCGGCGTCGAATGGGTCGCAATCGCCAGCACGCCCCCACCCGCGCCGGACACGACGGAAGACGAACGGGAGCTATTCACCGCGCTGTTCGAAGCCGACCATGTCCTCCTCGTGCGCACCGATACCGAAGGCGATTTTTCCACCTACCGCCTCGTGCTCGAACAGGGCGCCGGCAACGTACTGCCGCTCCCCGATTTCGACCCCCGCCTGTCAGCGGTCGACTTTGCCTTCAAGGTCGAATGCCCAAGCGATTTCGACTGCAAGCCGGTAGAGGACTGCCCGGAAGATCTGCCGCCGGATGCCGATCTGAACTATCTGGCGCGCGACTACGCCAGCTTGCGCCGTCTGGTGATCGACCGGCTGAGCCGTCAGATACCCGGCTGGCGCGACCGCAGTCCAGCCGATCTGGCGACCACGCTGGGCGAGCTGATCGCCTACGTCGGGGACCTGCAGCACTACCATCTCGACGCCATTGGGACCGAAGCCTATCTGTATACCGCGCGCCGTCGCAGCAGCCTGCGGCGCCTTGGCGTGCTGGTGGACTACGCCATGCATGAGGGCAGCAACGCGAGGGCCTGGCTGCATGTAGAGGTCAGCGACGGGCCGCCCTTCGATCTGCCGGCGGATTTGCGCTTCATCACCCGCGTGCCCGGCGTCGCCGATCGCATCAGCCCGGCAACGCCCGAGGCGCGCACCGCGCTGCAGGCTTCGCCGCTGATGTTCGAGCCGCTGCGTATCGAAGACGCGCCCGCGCAGGTGCTGCGCCCTGAACACAACGATTTCGAGTTCTACACCTGGGGCGATGAACGTTGCTGCCTGCCCAAGGGCGCCACCGCCGCCACGCTGCGCGGGCACTGGCCCGATCTGGCAAAGGGTGACGTGCTGGTGTTTCAGGAAATCGCCGGCCCGCGCACCGGACAAGCCGACGACGCCGACCCGGCACACCGTCACGCGGTGCGCCTCATTTGGAGGCGCGCGGCGGAGGGCGGCAATCCGCTCACCGACCCGCTCAACGATACCCAGATCACCGAAATCCGCTGGCACCCAGACGACGCCCTGCCCTTTCCGCTGTGTCTGTCGAGCGAGACCGACGAAGTCCACGACAGCATGCTGATCGACAACGTGAGCATCGCGCTGGGCAACATCGTGCTCGTCGATCATGGCCAGAGCATTGCCGGCGAAGCACTGGGCAGCGTGCCCGAGGCGCAGTTGCACTACCCGGCGATGGCTGGCGACACGTGCGAGCGCGTGCCCCCCGATCCGGTGCCGCCGCGCTTCCGCCCACTGCTTGCCATGGGCCAGGTGACGCAGCAGGGCACGATCGTCAAGACGACCGACGACAGCGGCATGCTGAGCAGCGCACGCCTGTTCTTCGATGCCGACGCCTCGGCCGCCGCCGCGCTGCGCTGGCGCACTGCCGACGCAATCCCTCACATAATGCTGGAGAGCACGCTGGGCAGCAGCGTCGAGACCTGGAGCGCGCGCCGCGACCTGCTCGACAGCAACGCAAGCCACCCGCACTTCGTGCTCGAGATCGAGGACGATGGCAGCGCCCGCGTGCGTTTCGGCGACGATGCCCACGGGCGCCGGCCGAACAGCGGCACCGCCTTCACCGCCAATTACCGCGTCGGCAATGGCCCGCAAGGCAACGTCGGCGCCGATAGCATCGCCCACGCGATTACCGACGAGGGACGCATCCTGGCGGTTACCAATCCGCTGCCAGCCAAAGGCGGCGTGGCGCCCGAAACACGCGAGGAAGTGCGCCGCCATGCACCACACGCCTTCCGCACCCAGGAGCGCGCGGTGACGACAGCCGACTACGCCGAAGTGACCGAACGGCTCGATGGCGTGCAGCGCGCCGCCGCCGGATTGCGCTGGACGGGAAGCTGGCACACGGTGTTCGTCACCGTCGACCGCGACGGTGGCGAGCCGGTGGATGACGTCTTCGCCACCACCGCGCTTGAACACCTCGACCGCTACCGCATGGCCGGCCACGATCTGCGCATCAACGACCCGGTGCACGTCTCGCTCGAAATCGACCTGCTGGTGTGCGTCAAGCCCGACGCCTTCCGCAGCGACGTGCGCCGAGGCCTGCTCGATGCGCTGGGCAGCCGCAGCCGCGCCGACGGCACGCGCGGGCTGTTCCACCCGGACAACTTCAGCTTCGGTCAGACGGTCTATCTCAGCCCCCTGTATGCCGCCGCGCGCACCGTCGCCGGCGTTGAATCAGTGCAGGTGACGCGCTTCCACCGCCAGGGGCTGGAGGACGCGAAGCCGCTCGCCGACGGCTTCATGATGCTCGGCCGGCTGGAGATCGCGCGCCTTGACAACGACCGCAACTTCCCCGAGCACGGCGTGCTGCGCCTCGATTTGCACGGAGGCAAATGATGAGCAATCCACCCCGCGCCCCCGATTGCGACTGCTGCGCCGGCATTGACGCCACGACCCCGCGGCGGCTCGCCAACCCGCCGGGGCAGGATGCGATCACTTACCGCATCGGCCGTCACGGCGATTTTGTCGAATCGATGCGCGCCCGCCTCTCCAGTGCCGACGCGCCGGCGCTCGCTGCGCTCACCACGCGTGAAGCGAGCGACTTCACCCTTGCGCTGACGGACGCGCTGGCCAGCACGCTCGACGTGCTCGCCTTTTACACCGAGCGGGTCGCTAACGAGAACTACCTGCGCACCGCCACCGAGCGCTTCTCGGTGCGCGAAATGGCGCGCTTGATTGGTTACGAACTCGCCCCCGGCGTCGCCGCCAGCACCCATGTGGCCTTCACCTTGCAAGGCGTGCCCGGCGCCCCTGTCGAGCCGATCACCATTCCGGTCGGCACGCGAGTGCAGAGCGTCCCCGGTCAAGACGAGCAGGCACAGAGTTTCGAAACCGTCGTGCCCACGCCGGCGCGCGCCGAGTGGAATGCGATTCCCGTGCAGACCAGCCTTCCCTGGCGCCCCGAATTCGGCGACACGGAACTGTGGCTGGACGGCCTCGCCACGCAACTGCAGCCGGGCGACGCGATCCTCGTGGTCGGCACCGAGCGCATGCAGACGCCGGGCAGCGAGCACTGGGATGTGCGCGTACTCGACGCCGTCGAGCCGGACAACAAGAACGGCCGCACGCGGGTGCACTGGAAGGATCCGCTGGGCAGCGTCTTTCCACACATGGACCCCGCGGGCGCCGGCGCGCAGTTGCATGTGTTCCGCCAGCGCACCGCGCTGTTCGGCCACAACGCGCCGGATCCCAACCTGATGGGCAACGATGATTCGAACGTCGCAAAGCTCATCGACAAGAAGACCAACCCCAACGATTGGCAATGGAAAGGATTCGAACCCAACGCGAATAGCATCGATCTGGACACCGACAACGCCAAGATCGTGGCCGATAGCTGGGTCGCGCTGGTATCCAATGAACCGGGCATCGGCAGCGCCGACCTGCCCGGTTATACAGAGCTTTACCGCGCCAAGACGGTCGTGCACCGCACGCGCAACAAGTTCGGCATTTCGAGCAAGATCACGCGCGTCTATCCGGACACCACTGAAAACTACACCGCGGATCGTTATTCACTGCGCCGCACGCTGGCCCTCGCCCATAGTGAACAACTCGCTGTGGCGCCCGCACCACTGTTCCATCCGGTGTATGGCGACGGCCTGACCCTCGGCCGGCGCGTCGACGATCTGCTGCCGGGCCAGCCGATCGCGCTCACCGGCAGGCGCCAGCGCATCGGCATCCCGCCGCGCATCAGCGGCCTGTCACTGGCACTCGATGACGGCGGCAGTGTGTCGCTCGAGGGCGGCGACGAACTCTTCGTGATGGCGCCGGCGGTGCGCATCGTCGGCAAGACGCTGATCGCGCTGGATGCCAACACCTTCGCCGCATTGATTGGCAGCGCGTCGGTGCGCTTCCGCCTGCAGCTCATGGACCGTGACGGCCGGCGAGGCACGCTCGTTGCATCGGGCAACGAGATCCGTCTGCGCGATGGCCAGGACACGGATGAAACGGTGATGGAGATCGCCTTCATCGGCACCGCCAACGACCCGGTCAAGCATGATCGTGACCACACTTATCTCAAGTTGAGCGCGGCGGTGAGCCACGTCTATGAACGCGCCAGCCTGCACGTGAATGCCAACGTCGCGCCCGCCACCCACGGTGAAACGGTCGAGGAGATTCTCGGCGGCGGCGACGGTAGCCTGATGAATCAGCGCTTCGCGCTCAAGCAGGCACCGCTGACCTATGTAAGCGCGAGCACGCCGAGCGGTCGCGCATCGACGCTCGAAGTGCGCGTTAACGACGTGCTGTGGCAAGAGGTATCGACACTGCACGCGCAGGCGTCCAACACCCATGTGTTCGAAACCCTGCAGAGCGACGGCGCGGTCACCACGGTGCTCTTCGGCGACGGCCTCGAAGGCGCCCGTCTGCCCAGTGGCCAGAGCAATGTGCGGGCGCGCTATCGCAAGGGCATCGGCGTCGCGGGCAATGTCGCAGCGAACAAGATCACCACATTGCTGAGCCGGCCGCTGGGGGTGAGCGAAGCGACCAACCCGTCGCCAGCCACCGGCGGCGAGGACGCCGAAACCTTGGCCCGGGCGCGCGACAACGCGCCGCTCACCGTGCTCACGCTCGAGCGCGCGGTGTCGATCGACGACTATGCCAACTATGGCCGCGCCTTTGCCGGCATCGACAAGGCGCATGCATTATGGGTGCCTGCTGGGCCGGGGCGCGGCGTGTTCCTGACCATTGCCGGGGTCGACGGCGCGAACGTGCCAGAAGGCAGCGACACATTCTCCAACCTCGCCGACTCGCTCGTCACCTACGGCGATCCGCTGGTGCCGTTGCGAATGGTCAATTTCCGCGATGCACGTTTCCGCTGCCGGCTGTCGATCAAGGTGCTGGCGACCTTCGAGACCGACGCTGTGCTGGCGGCTATCGACACCGCGTTGCGCGATCACTTCAGCTTCGCGCAGCGCGCCTTCGGCCAGACCGTGTCGGTCGATGAAGTCGCCGCGGTGGCGCAAGCGGTGCGCGGCGTCGAGGCGGTGCACGTAACCCGACTCCACCGCAGCGGCACCCCGCCCAAAGTGGTCCCGCGGCTGTTCGCAGGTCTGCCCGTGCCCTCACTTACCGGGCTGCCGCAGGCGGCCGAGCTGCTGACGCTGGATGACGCGCCGATCGAACTGGAGGTGCTGCCATGAGCTTCGACGCGCAATCGCTGTTCAACCTGCTGCCGGCCATCCACC
>CBDULG010000183.1:0-6455 GCA_965367985.1 uncultured Rhodocyclaceae bacterium | reverse complement strand
GAAGGGCCGCTTCGGTTTCGACTACATCCAGCATCCGCATCGCCTCATGCGCCCGCTGATTCGAAAAGCTGGCGTGCTCAAGTCGCTCGACGGTTTCGACCCGGCGCGGCCCGAGGCGGTCTTCCGCGAAGCGAGCTGGGACGAGGCGCTCGACTTTGCCGCCCGCGGACTCAAGCGCATTCGCGATGCCGCCGGCGGTCGTGCGCTGGCCGGTTTCGGCTCGGCCAAGGGCAGCAACGAGGAGGCCTATCTTTTTCAGAAGCTGGTGCGGACCGGATTTGGCAGCAACAACGTCGATCACTGCACACGGCTGTGCCACGCATCGTCGGTGGCGGCGCTACTCGAGGGTGTCGGCTCGGGCGCGGTGTCCAATCCTGTGGCTGATGTGGCGAACTCCGATGTGATACTCATCATCGGCGCCAACCCGGCGGCCAACCATCCGGTGGCCGCCACCTTCATCAAGAACGCGGTCAAGGACGGCAAGACGCTGATCCTCATGGACCCGCGCCGCACCGATCTGGCGCGTCACGCCACCCACTACCTGCAGTTCCGGCCGGATTCCGATGTCGCGCTGCTCAACAGCCTGATCCACGTGATCATCGAGAACGGCTGGGTGGATGAGGATTTCGTGCGCGAGCGGGTCGATGATTTCGACGCGCTGCGTGCGCAAGTCGCCGGATTTTCACCCGAGGCAATGTCCGGCGAATGCGGCATCGATCCCGCCACGCTGCGCGAAGTGGCGCGCCTGTATGCCAACGCGGGCAACGCGATGATTCTGTGGGGCATGGGCATTTCGCAACATGTGCATGGCACCGACAACGCGCGCTGCCTGATCGCCCTGTCGCTGATCACCGGCCACATCGGCCGGCCCGGCACCGGCCTCCATCCCTTGCGCGGGCAGAACAATGTGCAGGGCGCGTCCGATGCCGGGCTCATCCCGATGTTCTATCCCGACTACCAGCCCGTCGACGATGCGGCGGTGCGTGCGAGATTCGAGCGATCGTGGGGCGTCGCGCTCGACCCCGAACGCGGCCTCACCGTGGTCGAGATCATGGACGCAGCTTTGGCCGGCCGGATTCGCGGAATGTATGTGATGGGGGAAAATCCGGCGATGTCCGACCCTGACCTCAATCATTCGCGCGCGGCGCTGGCGGCACTCGAACACCTCGTCGTGCAGGACATCTTCCTCACCGAAACCACTGCATTTGCCGACGTGGTGCTTCCTGCCTCGGCCTTTGCGGAGAAGACCGGCAGCTTCACCAACACCGACCGCTGCGTTCAACTGGGCCGCGCCGCCCTGCCCCTGCCCGGCGAAACACGCCAGGATCTGTGGATCATCGAGCAGCTTGCGCAGCGCCTCGGTTGCGAGTGGCCGGCGCGTGAAGTCGGCGAGGTGTTCGAGGAGATGCGCCAGTTGATGCCGTCGATCGCCGGCATCAGCTGGGCGCGGCTCAACGCCGAAGGCGCCGTGACCTATCCCTGCCGCGATGCCGGCGATCCCGGGCAGCCGGTCATATTCAGCGAGCGTTTTCCCACCGCGAGCGGTCGCGCACGCATCGTGCCGGCGGCGCTGGTGCGGGCCGACGAAAGGCCCGATGCGGCGTTTCCGTGGGTGCTGATCACCGGCCGCCTGCTCGAGCACTGGCACACCGGCGCAATGACGCGCCGCGCCAGCGTGCTCGACGCCCTCGAGCCGCATGCCGTGGTGATGCTGCATCCGGACGGATTAGCCGAACTCGGCGTGCAGGCCGGGGACTGGATCGAAGTGAGCTCCCGTCGCGGCTGCCTGCGCGCGCGCGTGCGCGCCGACAGCGGTATGCGGGCACATGAAATCTTCCTGCCGTTCTGCTACCGCGAAGCGGCGGCCAACCTGCTCACCAACGATGCACTCGACCCGTGGGGCAAGATTCCCGAGTTCAAGTATTGCGCCGTTCAGGTGACCTGTGTCGAGGCGTGAGAGATGGCCGAGGTGATTCGGGAATCCGTGCTGACCTGCCCGTTCTGTGGCGAAAAGCGCAAGGAAACGATGCCCACCGATGCGTGCTGGTTTTTCTACAAATGCAGTCATTGCGAACGGGTTTTCAAGCCGAAGCGCGGCGATTGCTGCGTGTTCTGCTCCTACGGCACGGTGAAATGCCCACCGGTGCAGCGCGCCGAGTCGGGCGATGCCCAGACGCCGCCCGCCGCGTAAACCGACCCGGTGAAACGCCGCTACTTTGGCTGGGCGAGCCGCGGCAAGGCGTCGAGACGCTCGGCCACACCTGCCGGGTCTTCAGCGGCCAGCAGTGCGATCGCTACGCGCACAAGATCATTCTTGCGCACCGCGCGCCCACTGCCGCGCAACGCGTCGCGCAGCTGTTTGAGGGCCAGCGCCTCGGTGACCGATAGCTCGACCGACATGGGCTTTGCGGCTATCGCCTTGCGTTTTTGCGGCGGCGCGGCAACGCGCTGCACCGCCTTGCCGGCTGCCTTGACCGACGCGCTACGCCGCTTCTGGCGGCTCGGATTGTTGCGCTTGCGCGCCGCGTCCTCGTCTTCGATGCTGGCGCGCAGGGCGGCTGCGAAATTTTTTTGAGTCGTCATGATTTGCCTTCCAGACGGTTCATCACCGCGCCGACCAGACGCTTGACCTCGATCTGCGCAAGCTCCGCGGCGCTACCCAATTCGAACACCGAGCCACCGATTGCGGCGCTTTGCGCATAGGCGTTGCGCTGGCCGAGCGCAGCGGGCAGCATCGGCAGGTCGAAATCACGCATTACATCGAGCACATCGGAGGCCAGAATCGTGCGCGTAACGCGGTTGGGCAAAAGCACCCCTTGCAGCGTGGGGCGCGTCGATTGCAGACGGTGGATGAGTTGCTCGATGGCGCGCGTCGACCACAAGTCGGTCGGGCTCGGCACCACCGGAACGATGGCGAGATCGGTATGGTTGAGCGCGGCGAGCGTACGCGGATGATCGATCGATGGCGGACAGTCGAGCAACACGACATCGGCGCGTTTGCACCACTTCGCGAGCTTGTCCGACAGATCGTAAGGATCAGCCTGAAAGCGATGCACTTTGGCGGGAAAAGGCGCGTCGGCCGGTGCGGCTTCGGCCCAGCGGGTTACAGACTCCTGCGCGTCGAGATCAACGATTTCGACTCGCCGGCCGCGCCGCGCCAATCCCGCCGCCAGTTGCATGACCACCGTCGACTTGCCCGCTCCGCCCTTTTGTGAGACCAAAGCGACAACCGGCGCACGTGCCATTGACCCCCTCCGGGAAACCTTGCGAACAGCTGAGCATTCTAACCCAGTGACGCAGCGCGCTTTATTTGCATAACAGGAGAACGAGATGACAGGCCAGCGGCTTATCGTGCGGCAAGGCGATATCACCACCATGAAGGTCGACGCGATCGTCAATGCGGCAAACAACAGCCTGCTTGGCGGCGGCGGCGTAGACGGCGCGATTCACCGTGCCGCCGGGCCACAATTGCTCGAGGCGTGCCGAAAGCTTGGCGGCTGTGAGACGGGCGAAGCGAAAGTGACCGATGGCTTCGATCTGCCCGCGCGCTGGGTGGTGCACACGGTGGGACCGGTATGGCATGGCGGCAAGGATGGAGAAGCCGAGCGGCTCGCCGCGTGCTACGAAAACAGCCTACGGCTGGCGGCCGAACTCGGCGCGCACAGCGTGGCCTTCCCGGCGATCAGTTGCGGTGTCTATGGCTATCCGGCCGACGCGGCTGCACGCATCGCGGTAGCGGAGTGCCGCGCCGGACTATCGACATACCCGACGATCGAAACGATCTATCTGGTGGCCTATGAAAAAACCATGGCGGCTACACTCGAAGCCGCCATGGCCAAGGCTGCAGGAGACACTTGAAAATCGAGGGACGACGTCAGGACAGCATCGATGTCGTCAATTCACAGCGCTGGTTGCAGGCCCCCAGGCCGCTTCGGGGGCGAAACGAAACGCACTGCGTGCGCACGCTCAAACCTGCACTCAATTCCGCCGCTTCGCCAAGTTCGTAGGCATCGACATGTGCGAGGTCGAGAAAATGCGTCGCGGCGTCCATGGTGCGGAAAACGGTCAGGCTACCGTCGCCCGAGCATACCCAGCGTCCATCCAGCGAAATGGCGTGGCAGGTGCAGTTCTTGATACAAACCGGGTGAATCTGAACCTTGCATTCGTCGGCATGCCAACTGTGCGCGGCAGCGACATCGAGCCACCCGGCGATACGTTCCGTCGGCGTTTTCATGGGCTCTCCTCTATCCAGTCAATCGGCAGGCGGCGCCCGCGAACGACAAGCGCCTCCCCACGGCTGCATTGCCGTTTATCTTCTCTTTTTAGATTCTGACCATCGCAAGGTCAACGAAAGATTTGTAGTGCCAAATCGCCATCGTCGTGTAAGCCTTTATCGATGCGGGTTACGGCCGATTCCGCGGCGAGTGCCTTTCGTCGGAGGCCCTCTATACTGGTCGCCTTGCCCGGCGTCCTACCGGGCGTTGCAGCCACCGGCCGGAACGTTCCGATAGTGTTGCACCCATGAACCGGCCTAAGCACAATCCGACTATTCATTTATTTAAGGAGTGCGCGCGATGAAGCTTGAAACCCTTGCCGTCCATGCCGGCTACTCACCCGACCCGACCACCAAGGCGGCGGCGGTGCCCATCTATCAAACGACGTCCTACGCTTTCGACGACACGCAGCATGGCGCGGATCTGTTCGACTTGAAGGTGGAAGGCAACATCTATACGCGCATCATGAACCCCACCAGCGCGGTGCTCGAAGCGCGGATTGCGGCGATGGAAGGCGGCATTGCGGGCCTCGCGCTCGCCTCCGGCATGGCTGCGATCACCTACGCGATTCAGACGATTGCCGAGGCCGGCGACAACATCATTTCGGCGTCGACGCTCTATGGCGGCACCTATAACCTGTTCGCGCACACCATGCCGCAACTGGGCCTCGAGGTGCGCTTTGCCGACTATCGGACGCCCGATGCCTTCGAAACGCTGATCGACGATCGCACCAAGGCGATCTTCTGCGAATCGATCGGCAATCCGCTGGGCAACATCACCGATTTCGAGCGTCTTGCAGACATTGCCCATCGTCACGGCATCCCGCTGATTGTCGACAACACGGTGCCGACGCCCTACCTGTGCCGGCCGTTCGAACACGGCGCCGACATCGTGGTGCACTCACTGACTAAATACCTGGGTGGCCACGGCAACTCGATCGGCGGCGTGATCGTGGATTCAGGCAAGTTTCCATGGGCCGATCACAAGGCGCGATTCAAGCGCCTCAACGAACCCGATCCGTCCTACCACGGCGTCGTTTACACCGAAGCGCTCGGCGCCGCCGCGTACATCGCGCGCGCTCGGGTCGTCCCGTTGCGAAACACCGGCGCGGCGATCAGCCCGTTCAATTCCTTCCTCATCCTGCAAGGGATCGAAACCGTCGCGCTGCGCATGGATCGCATCTGCGAAAACACGCTGACTATCGCTAATTATCTGAAAGAGCACGCAAAAGTCGACTGGGTAAACTACGCCGGCCTGCCCGATCACAAGGACTACGAACTTGTCGAACGCTACATGGGCGGTCGCGCATCGGGAATTCTGTCGTTTGGCGTGAAGGGTGGTTTCGCCGCGGGGGCGCGGTTTCAGGACGCGCTCGGCCTGATCACCCGCTTGGTCAATATCGGCGACGCCAAATCGCTCGCCTGCCACCCGGCGAGCACCACTCACCGTCAGTTGTCGGCCGACGAACTCAAGACCGCCGGCGTGAGCGAAGACATGGTTCGACTTTCGATCGGCATCGAACACGTTGACGACCTGATCGCTGACCTTGAACAGGCTTTGGCAGCGACATAGCGCTGCTGCGGGTGGGACGCCGCTACAAAACCGCCCACGCGGCAGAATGCAAAGGCGCCCACGGGCCTGTCAGGCGACGGGCCCGTCGGGCTTGCGCCCGTAGGCATCGCGTCGCGCCATTTGCGGTCACATGTTTCCAGGTTCAAGCGCCGATCGGCTTTACCGATGGAGCGCGGACGGGCGCTGCGCTGGTGAGGCGTTGAAGCACAGCTTCCGCCTCGGAATCGCGACCGGTCTGTACCAGCAAGCGGCGGTATCGGCGAAGCGCGTCGGCGTGATCGGGCGCGATGCCGAGTACTTGGCGATAGCCCGACTCGGCCTTGTCGAGTTTCCCCATTTCGTGAAAACGCGTCGATTGCGCCACCATCGATGCAATGCTTTTAGGGTCCTGGGGATCGAGCAGGCGCGTGCGGTCACGCGCGTTGACCACAATATATTTGATGTGGCGATCCGCGGCGCCGAACGAATATTTGTAGGGCTCGTCGCCGCGTAGCAGATCGTACGTGCGCAGTCCGTTGTCGACCGCCCAGCGTATGCTGTACGCATGCAACATGAGGCCGGGCGGCGGATCGTTGCACGCCTCGTCGCGGCCAGCGACGAAGAACATCA
>CBDULG010000182.1:0-6463 GCA_965367985.1 uncultured Rhodocyclaceae bacterium | reverse complement strand
CACGCAAAACAGTCAGCCGATTACCTGATCACCAAATTGCACAACTTGACGCACATAACTGTGGGGTGTTCAGGGGGATGGCACGCGCGCGACGTGAAGCAGATTCGTGCTGCCCTGCTGACCGAAGGGAATGCCGGCGACAACCAGAACCATGTCGCCGGCCTGCGCCACCTTGCTTTCGACGACCACCTTGATGGCGTGACTGACCATTTCGCCGACGTCGTGAATGCTCTCGAACGGCACCGGATGCACGCCCCACACCAGCGCGAGCCGGCGCGCCGTGGAAAGGCCTGGCGTCAGCGCGAGAATCGGCGTGCGCGGTCGTTCGCGGCTGATCCGCAAGCCGCTGAAACCCGAACTGGTAAAGGCCACCGTGGCGGCCGGTTCGAGCAGGTCGGCGACGCGGCGCAAGGCGCAGCAAATGGCGTCCGGCGTGTTGGGCGCGGCGGCGGTGTGGCTGGCTTCGAGTTCGGCGCGCCAGTTGGGATCGTCTTCGACCTGATGGATGATACGGTTCATCATGGTGACCGCCTCGACGGGATGGTGGCCCGAGGCGGATTCGGCCGACAGCATCACCGCGTCGGCGCCTTCATAAATCGCCGTGGCGACGTCGGAGGCTTCGGCGCGCGTCGGCACCGGCGAGGTGATCATCGACTCGAGCATCTGCGTCGCGATGACCACCGGGCGACCGGCCTTGCGCGCCGCACGCACGATGCGACGCTGTAGCACCGGCACCTGCTCGGGCGGCATTTCGACCCCCAGGTCGCCGCGCGCCACCATGACGCCATTGGACAAATTGACGATCTCGTCGAGATGCTCGATCGCAGCGGGCTTTTCCAGCTTGGCCATGATCCAGGCTTTGTCGCCAATCAGTTCGCGTGCTTCGATGATGTCCTGTGGGCGTTGCACGAACGACAGCGCGACCCAATCGACGCCGAGTTCGAGGCCAAAGGCCAGGTCGGCGCGATCCTTGTCGGTCAGCGGCGAAATGGGCAGCACGACGCCCGGCACGTTCACGCCCTTGCGATCGGACAGCGGGCCGCCCACGATCACCGTGGTATCGGCGAAATCGTCGCCACAGGATTCGACCCGCAGGCGCAGCTTGCCGTCGTCCAGCAGCAGTTCGGTGCCCGCCTTGAGCGCCGAGAAAATTTCGGGATGAGGCAGGTTGGCGCGGCGCGCGTCGCCTTCGGCCGGATCGAGGTCGAGTCGGAATCGATTGCCTTCTTCGAGCGTTGCTTCGCCGCCGCGTATCTTGCCGACGCGCAGCTTCGGGCCTTGCAGATCGAGCACGATTCCGATCGGTCGGCCGACATGCCTTTCTACTTCGCGGATGTCGCGGATGCGCTGCGCATGATCCTCTTGCGTGCCGTGGCTGAAGTTCAGGCGAAAAACATCGGCGCCCACGTCGGCCAGCGCCCGGATGGTTTCGCCGCTCGCACTTGCCGGGCCGAGCGTGGCGAGGATGCGGGAACTGCGCTGGCGTCTCACGGCCTACGCCTGGCTCAGTGCGGCAACTCCGGCACGCGCGACCTGGGCATCTTCATTCGCCTTGACGCCGGATACCCCGACTGCGCCGATCACCTGACCTTCAACGACGATCGGCTCGCCGCCTTCGATCGGTAACAGCGGCAATTTCAGTGCCGCGTAGCGACCACTGTTGACCATCTCTTCGTAAATTTTGCTCGGCTTGCCGCTGACCACGCAGGTGCGCGCTTTCCCGGGGGCGACCTGGGCGCTCATCAAGGGCGCACCGTCCATACGTTGCAGCCACAAGTCGTGTCCACCCGCGTCGCATATCGCAATCGATACGTTCCAGCCGTTCGCGCGTGCTTCCGCCTCGGCGGCAGCGGCGATGCGCTTGGCGTCGTCGAGCATCAGTACATGGGTCGTTTTCATCTATCGTCTCCTGTCGGGTGTGTTCTTGTGCGGTAATCAGAGAATCAGAATGGCGCGAAAATCGTTCACGTTGGTGAGCGTCGGGCCGGTGATCAAGGAATCGCCGAGGGCTTCGAAAAAGCCATGTCCATCGTTGTCGTCAAGGCGCTCGCGGGGGCGAATATCCATTGCCCACGCACGCTCCAGTGTATCCGGCGTGACGAACGCGCCCGCAATCTCTTCCTGTCCGTCGACGCCGTCAGTATCGCCTGCCACCGCGTAAACATCGGCTACTCCATTTAAGGCCACCGCGAGCGAGAGCGCAAATTCGACATTGCGCCCGCCGCGGCCCTTGCCGCGCACGGTCACAGTCGTCTCGCCGCCCGACAACAGCGCACAGGGCGCCGGGAATGGCTGCTTGTGATTTCGCACCTGTAAGGCGATTCCGGCCAGCACCTTGCCCACGTCGCTCGCTTCGCCCTCGATGCTGTCGCCGAGCACGATCGGCGTGATGCCCTCGGCACGGGCGATTTCGGCAGCGGCCTCGAGCGCCATCTGCGGGGTGGCGACGAGGTGGGTGGTGACATTGGCGAGACGCGCGTCGCCGGGTTTGACGGTTTCCCCGGCGCCGCTTTCGAGCAGTGCACGCGCGCCGGTGGGCAGATCGATGCCGTAGCGGCCGATGATCTCGAGCGCGTCGGCACAGGTCGTCGGATCGGCCACCGTCGGGCCGGAGGCGATGTCCATCGGGTTGTCGCCGGGGACGTCTGAGATCAGCAGATTGACCACCCGCGCCGGCGCGCAAGCCGCGGCGAGACGCCCGCCCTTGATACCCGAGAGGTGGCGACGCACGCAGTTCATCTCGGAAATCGTTGCGCCCGATTTGAGCAGCGCACGATTGATGTTCTGTTTGTCTTCCAGCGTGATGCCCTCGCCGGGTAGGGGCAGCAGCGAAGAGCCGCCGCCCGAAATCAGGCAGATCACCAGATCGTCGGCGGTGAGGCCTTTGACGAATTCGAGCAGACGACCTGCGGCCTCACGGCCGGCGGCATCGGGCACCGGATGCGCGGCTTCGATGATTTCGATGCGCTCGCACGGCACTTGATACCCGTAGCGCGTGACCACCAGACCGCTCAGCTCGCCCGGCCAGTTGCGCTCCAGCGCCTGCGCCATCGCGGCCGAGGCCTTGCCGGCGCCGATGACCAATGTGCGTCCCTTGGGCGGCTCGGGCAGAAAACGCGGAATACAGTGCTCCGGCTGGGCCGCATTGACGGCGGCGGTGAACATGCGCTCGAGTAGTTCGCGCGGCGTGCTTGTCATGGTGTGACCTCCTTGTGCTTGTCAACGCTCGCCGAGATCGGCAAAGCGAATCGGCTGGGCGCCCTTCCACAGCACGAGGCGGCCCATGTCCATCAGTTGTTCGCCGCCGTCGACCACGGTGAGAAAGTGATTGCCCGCGAGCTGTCCCATCTTGCTGGCGAACTGGCTGCTGCCATAGGCGAACAGGATTTCAGTCTCGGAGAAGCCCCCGGGATAGAGCAACACGTCGCCGCGCGACGGGTGGTTGGTGTGATTCTCCAAGCCCAGTCCGGTGTCGAAATCCCCCAGCGGCACCCACACCGCCTCACCGCTCCAGCGCGAATGGATCACCTGATTGTCAAAGGGCAGCAGGTCGGTGAAGGCCGCGCAGGTGCGCGGCGCCGCCTGGTCTTCGAGGCGGGCGACAAACCGCAGCGAACCGACTTCGATCGAAAGATGGCGCATTTGAGTCTCCCTGGTGTGCCGGGCCGCTTCGGCCCGGCAGGGCTAGGTTACTGACCGATTTCAAAGTTGGCCATCTTCTCGAGCGCGCGCACCATCGCCGAATGGTCCCATTTCGAGCCGTCGTGTGCGGCGCAGGCGTTGAACAGCTCTTGTGCGGTCGCCGTGTTGGGCAGCGACACCCCGAGTTGGCGGGCCGTGGTCAGCGCGAGATTGAGGTCTTTCTGGTGCAGCTCGATACGGAAGCCCGGATCGAAGGTGCGCTTGACCATGCGCTCGCCGTGCACTTCGAGAATGCGCGAATTGGCAAAGCCGCCCATCAGCGCCTGACGCACCTTGGCAGGATCGGCGCCGGCTTTGGCGGCGAGCAACAGCGCTTCGCCGACCGCTTCGATGTTCAGCGCGACGATGATCTGATTGGCCACCTTGGTGATCTGGCCGTCACCGTTGCCGCCGACCAGGGTAATGTTCTTGCCCATCAGTTCGAAGATCGGCTTGACCTTGTCGAAGGCCGCTTCGCTGCCGCCGATCATGATCGTCAGGCTGGCCGCCTTGGCGCCGACTTCACCGCCCGACACCGGGGCGTCGAGGTATTCGCAGCCCAGGTCGTTGATGCGTTTGGCGAACTCTTTCGTGGCGACCGGAGAGATCGAGCTCATGTCGACCACGATCTTCCCCTTCGAAAGCCCTTCGGCAACGCCGTTTTCTCCGAACAGCACGTCTTCGACATGCGGCGTATCGGGCACCATGGTGATGATGATCTCGGCCTGGCGCGCGACCTCGGCGCCGTTCTCGCAACGCGTCGCGCCGGCCTCGGTGACGCTGTCGGGCGTCTTGCCGCGTGTGTACGTAAAGAGCGTATGGCCGCCCTTGAGCAGATTGACTGCCATGGGGGCGCCCATGATGCCCAGTCCGATGAAGCCGATATTTGCCATGATGCTGTCTCCTTAGATCGATGCAGGATTGTCCTGTGTGGGGGTGAATGGCCTCGGCCGGCCAAGGGGAAGACCGGCCGGCTTCAGCCGTTCAGGGCTTTGATCCAGCCCAGCCCGGCGCGCGTTTCGGCCGCCGGCTTGTATTCACAGCCGATCCAGCCGTCGTAGCCGGTCTTGTCGATGAAGCGGAACAACCATGCATAGTTGATCTCGCCCGTACCCGGTTCGTGACGCCCCGGGTTGTCGGCCAACTGGATGTGGGCGATGCGCGGCAGGTATTTTTCGATCGTCTTGGCCAGTTCGCCTTCCATGCGCTGTGCATGATAGATGTCGTACTGGACGAACAGGTTGTCCGAGCCGACTTCATCGAGAATGCCGATCGCCTGATCGGTGCGGTTCAGATAGAAGCCCGGAATGTCGTAGGTGTTGATCGGCTCGATCAGCATGCGCATGCCCGCTTCCTTGAGCCGCGGTGCGGCAAAGCGCAGGTTGCTTACAAACGTGGCGCGCAACATGTCGTCCGCCACCCCGTCCGGCGCAATGCCGGCCAGGCAATTGATCTGCTTGCAGCCCAGCGCGGTGCCGTAGTCGATGGCACGGCCGACACCTTCCTGAAACTCACCGACCCGATCCGGATGGCAGGCGATGCCGCGTTCGCCGGCTTCCCAGTCGCCGGCGGGCAGGTTGTGCAGCACCTGCGTCAGACCATGCTTCTGCAACTGCTCGACCAGCGCGTCCTTTTCGAAGGCGTAGGGAAACAGATATTCGACGCCCTCGAAGCCCGCGTCTGCGGCGGCCTTGAAGCGGTCGAGAAAATCAACCTCGTTGAACAGCATCGACAGGTTGGCAGCGAACTTCGGCATCGGTGTCTCCTCCTTTTTCTGTGTGCTTGTTCCGGCTCAGTCGAGCAGGGAAATGGCGGTCGGCGCGTCCTTGCCCTTTTCGGCAAGTTCTTCGAACTCGTTGATGGCGTTGATTTCCGTACCCATCGAAATGTTGGTCACACGCTCCAGAATGACTTCGACCACCACGGGCACCCGGTGCTCGGCCAGGAGTTCCTTGGCCTTGGCGAACGCGGGAGCAAGTTCTTCGGGTGCGCGCACGCGGATCGCCTTGCAGCCGAGCCCTTCGACCACCGACACATGGTCGACACCGTAGTTTTCCAGCTCCGGCGCATTCACGTTTTCAAACGCCAGTTGCACACAGTAGTCCATGTCGAAGCCGCGCTGCGACTGACGGATGAGGCCGAGGTAGGCGTTGTTGACCACCACATGCACGTAGGGCAGCCGGAATTGCGCACCGACGGCGAGTTCCTCGATCATGAACTGGAAGTCGTAGTCGCCCGAAATGGCCACCACCGGGCGCTCCGGATCCGCGGCGCACACGCCGAGCGCGGCCGGAATCGTCCACCCGAGCGGACCCGCCTGGCCGCAGTTGATCCAGTGGCGCGGCTTGTACACATGCAGGAACTGAGCTGCGGCAATCTGTGACAGGCCGATCGTGGCGACATAGCAGGTGTCCTTGCCAAACGCGTGGTTCATCTCCTCATACACGCGCTGCGGCTTCATCGGCGCGTTGTCGAAGTGCGTCTTGCGCTGCATCGTGCGCTTGCGCTGCTGGCATTCGCCAACCCACTGGCTGCGATCGCGCAGCGTGCCCGCATCCTTCATTTCACGCGCCACTTCGATCAAGCGGTCGAGCGCCTCGCCGGCGTCCGAAACGATGCCCAGGTCGGGGCCGAAGACGCGGCCGATCTGCGTCGGCTCGATGTCGATATGAACGAACTTGCGCCCTTCGGTGTAGACACTGACCGAGCCGGTATGGCGATTGGCCCAGCGGTTGCCGATGCCGATGACGAAGTCGGAAGCGAGCATCGTCGTGTTGCCGTA
>CBDULG010000181.1:0-6511 GCA_965367985.1 uncultured Rhodocyclaceae bacterium | reverse complement strand
TTCCGCCACCCCGGCGCGGCGTAGCGGCGCATTATCGCCAAAACAGGAACACACAGCAAGCGCATGCCATTGACGCTCGACGACTTCGACTACGATTTACCGGACACACTGATCGCACAGGCGCCGCTGCCCGAGCGCTCCGCCAGCCGTCTGCTGGTGGTTCGCGGCGAGGGTCTGACAGACGCCCACATCACCGACCTGCCGGCACAACTCACGCCCGACGACCTCCTCGTCTTCAATGACACGCGGGTCATTCACGCGCGCCTGATGGGGCGCAAAGCGACCGGCGGTCAGGTCGAAGTGATGATCGAGCGGCCAATTGGCGAGCACGAAGCGCTTGCCCAGGTGCGCGCCAGCAAGTCACCGAAACCCGGCAGCACACTGCGGCTGGCCGACGCCTTCGATGTCGAGGTGCTGAACCGTGCCGGCGACTTTTTCCACTTGCGTTTTCCGCACGACCGCAGCGTCGTCGAGTACGCCGAACGCTACGGCACGCTGCCGCTGCCGCCCTACATCACGCGTGCCGCCGCCGACGCCGATGAGACGCGCTACCAGACGGTGTTTGCCCGTCACCCCGGCTCGGTGGCCGCGCCGACCGCTGGCCTGCATTTCGACGGCGGGTTGCTGTCACGAATCGAGGCGCGCGGTGTGCGCACGGCGGCGGTCACCTTGCACGTCGGCGCCGGCACTTACCAACCGGTGCGCGTCCACAACCTCGCTGAACACGTTATGCATCGCGAGTGCTATGTGATCCCCGCCGACACCGTCGCGGCCATCGAGGCAACACGCCGACGTGGCGGCCGCATCGTCGCGGTCGGCACGACGAGCCTGCGTGCACTCGAGTCCGCCGCACAGGCCGGCCCGCTGGTCGCCTGCGACGGCGAGACCGCGCTGTTCATCACGCCCGGGTATCGCTTCCGCGTGGTTGACGCCTTGCTCACCAACTTCCACTTGCCCAGATCGACGTTACTCATGCTCGTTTCCGCCTTTGCCGGCATCGACAACATTCGTGCCGCCTACGCCCATGCGATCGCCCAGCGCTATCGATTTTTCAGCTATGGCGACGCCATGTTGCTGACGCGGAATGACGCATGAGCCTCGTGTTCGAACGCCTCGCCACTGACGGTGCCGCACGCCGCGGACGCCTCAAGCTCAATCACGGCGTGGTCGACACGCCCGCCTTCATGCCCGTCGGCACCTATGGCACGGTCAAGGCGATGACGCCGCAAGGGCTGGCCGACACCGGCGCGCAGATCTGCCTGGGCAACACTTTCCACCTGTGGTTGCGGCCGGGGACGGAGATACTCGACGTCTTTGGCGGCTTGCACCGTTTCATGGCGTGGGACAAACCCATCCTCACCGATTCAGGCGGCTTTCAGGTGTTCAGCCTTGGCACGTTGCGCAAGATCAGCGAGGAAGGCGTGCGCTTCGCATCGCCCATCGACGGTGCGCGCCTGTTCCTCACGCCGGAAGACTCGATGCACATCCAGCGCGCGCTCAATTCCGACATCGCGATGATCTTCGACGAGTGCACGCCCTATCCGGCGACGCTCGACGCCGCCGCCGACTCGATGCGCCTTTCCTTGCGCTGGGCGCGGCGCTCGCGCGAGGCGTTCGACGCCAGCACCAATCCGAACGCCTTGTTCGGCATTGTGCAGGGCGGAATGTACGAAACGCTGCGTGACGAATCGCTGGCCGGTCTCGAGGCGATCGGCTTCGACGGCTTCGCGATCGGCGGCCTGTCGGTGGGCGAACCGAAAGAGGACATGCAGCGCATCCTCGCGCACACCGCGCCGCGCCTGCCGCAGGACAAACCGCGCTATCTGATGGGCGTCGGCACGCCGGAAGATCTGGTCGCCGCGGTTGCCCGGGGCATCGACATGTTCGACTGCGTCATGCCCACGCGCAATGCGCGCAACGGCTGGCTGTTCACACGGTTCGGCGACCTCAAGATCAAGAACGCGCGCCACCGCGACGACACGCGCCCGCTCGATGCGACCAGCGATTGCCATACCTGCCGCCACTTCACGCGCGCTTATCTGCACCATCTGCACCGCACGCGCGAGATTCTCGGTTGCATGCTCAACACCATCCACAACCTGCACTATTACCAAGCGCTTATGGCGCAGATGCGTGCGGCGATTGCCGAAGGGTGCTTGTCGACGTTCGCCCAGCGATTCCACGACGAGCGCAGCCGCGGTGCCGACGTGTGAAATTGCGCACGCTGCTATAATTTGCCGCCTTTATTGATCCCTCGCGACCGGAGTTCTACGTGCTGATTTCCAATGCCTACGCCCAAGCCGCCGGAGCGGCTGACCCGACCGGCGGCCTGATGGGCCTGCTGCCCCTGCTGCTGATGTTTGCGGTGCTCTACTTCATCATGATTCGCCCGCAAATGAAGCGCGCCAAAGAACACAAGGCGATGGTGGCCGCGCTCGCCAAGGGCGACGAGGTGATGGTTGCCGGCATCGTCGGACGCGTGACTCAGGTGGGTGAGGCCTACGCAGATGTCGAAGTGGCCGACAACGTCACCGTAAAAGTGCAGAAAGGCGCAATTGCGAACGTGTTGCCCAAAGGCACGCTCAAGGCCATTTGATCGCTGATGCACGCCGGGCGGCCGGGCCGTCCGCCCCACTTGGCGGGCCAGCCGCCCGCGCAATTCTCCCGTCTCACGCCGTCTCCCGAGCTCACCCGACATGAACCGCTACCCACTCTGGAAGAATATTTTGATCGGCTTCGTGCTGGTCTGCGGGCTGTTGTACACGCTGCCCAATTTCTACGGGGAAGTGCCGGCGGTCCAGGTGTCGAGCGGTAAGGCCACGCTCAAACTCGATTCGGCCGAAATGGAGCGGCGTATCGACGGCATACTCGAGTCGGCCGGATTGACGCACACGGGGATATTCTCGGACGCCAACAGCGTACGCGCGCGCTTTGAAAACACCGATCTTCAGCTGCAGGCCAAAGACGCCATCGAGCACGCGCTTAACCCCGACGCGTCCGACCCGAGCTATGTAGTGGCGCTCAATCTGCTGTCCGCCTCGCCCAACTGGCTGACCCGGCTCAACGCGCTGCCGATGTATCTCGGCCTCGACCTGCGCGGCGGCGTGCATTTCCTGCTGCAGGTCGACATGGCTGGCGCGCTCACCAAGCGCATCGACGCCACGGCGGGCGATCTGCGCACCTTGATGCGCGACGAAGGCGTGCGCCACGCCGGCATCCGCCGCGTCGGCACGGCGGTCGAAATCCGTTTCCGCGACGCCGCAACGCGCGATGCGGCACGCGCGGCGATCAGCAAGAGCACTGCCGATCTGCAACTTTCTGACCGCGACGACAGCGAACAGCCGCGCCTGCTTGCCACGCTGACCGCGCCGGCGCAGAAAACGATGGAAGAGTTCGCGATCCGGCAGAACATTTCCACGCTTAACAATCGTATCAACGAGCTTGGCGTCGCCGAGCCGATCATCCAGCAACAGGGCGCCGATCGTATCGTCGTACAGTTGCCCGGCGTTCAGGATGTCGCCAAGGCCAAGGACATTCTCGGCCGCACAGCGACGCTGGAAATCCGCCTGGTCGATGACGCGCCGGGACGCCTCGAAGCCGCGCTCGGCGGCACCGTCCCCTTCGGCACCGAGCTGTACACCGAGCGCGGCGGCCAGCCGCTGTTGGTCAAGAAACAGGTGGTGCTCACCGGGGACCGGCTCACCGATGCCCAACCGGGCTTCGACGGCCAGACCAACGAACCGGCCGTGCACCTTACGCTCGACGCCGCCGGCGCGCGCATTTTCCGCGACGTCACGCGCGAAAACGTCAATAAACGCATGGCCATCCTGCTCATCGAAAAGGGCAAGGGCGAGGTCGTCACGGCGCCGGTGATCCGTACCGAAATCTCCGGTGGCCGCGTGCAGATTTCAGGCCGCATGACAACCACCGAAGCGAACGATATCGCCCTGCTGCTGCGCGCCGGCTCACTTGCTGCGCCAATGGAAATCATCGAAGAGCGCACGGTCGGCCCCAGCCTGGGCGCCGAAAACATCGAAAAGGGCTTCCAGTCGACGCTGTGGGGTTTCGTCGCCATCGCCGTGTTCATGATCGCCTACTACGGCCTGTTTGGCGTTGTGTCGGTTCTCGCGCTGTCGGCCAACCTGCTCTTGCTTATCGCCCTGCTCTCGGTGCTGCAGGCGACGCTGACGCTGCCCGGCATTGCCGCCATTGCGCTCACCCTCGGCATGGCGATCGACGCCAACGTTCTGATCAACGAACGCATCCGCGAGGAGCTGCGCAACGGCTCGTCGCCGCAGGCAGCCATCACTGCCGGCTATGACCGCGCCTTCGACACGATTCTCGACTCGAACGTAACCACGCTTATTGCCGGCGTGGCGCTGCTCATCTTCGGCTCCGGCCCCGTGCGGGGTTTCGCAGTGGTGCACTGCTTGGGAATTCTGACCTCGATGTTCAGCGCCATTCTGGTCTCCCGCATGATGGTAAACCTGATTTACGGCCGCCGCCGCAAGGTGGCCGCGCTCTCCATTGGGCAGGTGTGGAAACCGGACAGCAGCACCTGATTTTTCCCGCCCGGCCACAGGCGCGGGCAAGCAAGCACGCTGACACTGCGCAGATGCGCGGCAAGCAAGGACACGCGACAGATGGAATTTTTCCGCATCAAGAACGACATCCCGTTCATGAAGTACGCGTTGGTGTTCAACGTGATATCGGTGATCACCTTCGTGCTCGCGGTGCTGTTTCTGCTCACCCGCGGACTCAACCTCAGCGTCGAATTCACCGGCGGCACCTTGCTGGAAGTGAACTACGCGAGCGCGCCGCAAGTGCAGTCGATCCGCGAAGCGCTCGGCGAGGACGGCTACCCGGACGCGCAGGTGCAAAACTTCGGCAGCGCGCGCGACATCCTCATCCGCCTGCCCAACCGGGACGACCTCGACACCAATCGCGTTTCCGAACGTGTAGGGGGCGTGCTCGAGGGCGTCGACGGCCCGAAGGGCGAAATACGCCGAGTCGAATTCGTCGGCCCGCAAGTCGGCAAGGAACTGGCTGCCGACGGCGGCATGGCGCTGCTACTGGTGATCATCGGCATCATGCTCTATCTTGCGCTTCGCTTCGAGTGGCGTTTTTCAGTCGCCGCCATCCTCGCCAACCTGCACGACGTAATCATCATCCTCGGCTTCTTCGCGTTTTTTCAATGGGAGTTCTCGCTGGCTGTGCTGGCTGCGGTGCTCGCCGTACTCGGCTACTCGGTGAACGAATCGGTAGTGGTGTTCGATCGGGTGCGCGAGACCTTCAGGAAGAAGCGCGCCATGAGCACGCCCGAAGTACTCAACCACGCAATCACGCGCACCATATCGCGCACCGTCATCACACACGGCAGTACGCAGGTGATGGTGCTGTCGATGCTGTTGTTTGGCGGTGAAACGCTCCACTACTTCGCGCTCGCGCTGACCATCGGCATCCTCTTCGGCATTTACTCCTCGGTGCTTGTTGCCAGTCCGCTGGTGATGTGGCTGGGCGTCTCGCGCGAACAGTTCATCAAGCCGAAGAAGACGAAAGAAGAAGCCGTCGTTTGACCCTTCGGGGTGGCGCGCTCGCCGCCCCGCAACGCAACAAGGAAGCCCCACGCATGCAGGTCAACTTCTACGTCCTGCCTCTCTACCTCGGCCTCTACGGCCTCGCGGCGTTCATGCTGTCTCGCGCGTGGCGCATCGCCAAGCGCAACCGGCTCGATCTGGTGGCGAACTGGAGCGGCACGCAGCTCGAAAATCCCGGGCGCTACAAGCAGGTCTTCATTGCGATCAACCTGACCGGCGGCATCGCCTTGCTGGCGCTCGCTGCCCTCGTGCTCATCGTCGCGCTGCCGTTCAGTCTGTGGGTGTCGCTTGCCGCGCTGATCTTCTGGGTCTACTTTTTTTCCTACCACTTCATGCATTTTTCCAGTCGCAAAGCCGCGGCACGTGAAGCGAAAGCGCGCGAGGCGGCCCAAAAGTAGGGCCGGCTTCAGCCGGCCTCTGTGTTCCTGGCGGGCTGAAGCCCGCCCTACAGCGCAAAAACCTGCTTCACGCGTAGCGTCTCACCCCGCTCGACCAAGCCGATCAGCCGATCGATATTCGGATGCTTGCCGGGATTGAGCCTCGCGTCCTCGGTATGCTCGGCGTACAACTCCAGACCTTTTCTCGCGGCCTCGGGAGATATCGCCCCGTAGAGCTGCGCCAGATGGTTGTACACCGCGAGCGAACCGCCCTGACCCGGCTTGTTCTCAATCATGCCGACGACCGCATCGTCGGCATCGATCAGATGCAAAGCCGCCAGGTGCGACACCTTGGGCAACTGTTTAAGCGTTTCGGCAAACGTCATTTCTTCTCCCGAATCTATGGCCGGTGGCGCAAAGTCATTGGCGCGTTCCGAGTCGTAAAACGTTGGGCTTCGCTGCGCTCTGCCCAACCGACCCAAATAGGTTTCCCCGGCCACCCTCAAATCGCCCGCGCCAACTCGGCCGCAAGGCCGA
>CBDULG010000180.1:0-6705 GCA_965367985.1 uncultured Rhodocyclaceae bacterium | reverse complement strand
CTTCAACCTGGACTTCGAACAGGTCGAGAATTCGGGCGAAAACGATGTGATCTGCATGCCATTGCGCAAGTGGTTCAGCCATGGGAATCCTTCTCGAAAGGAAACTGTCAGCGGTCGCGCAGTGCGTGCACGAATCAAGCGCTCAGGTGGATATCGGTCCGCACGGCACATTGGGCAGAACCTCTGTTTGTACTTCGTCGTAGTCGACCGGACCAGAATTTCGGTTGGCCAGATCACACCACCGTTCGCACGCCGCCTTGATAGTCATGTGGCCCCTACCTCACTTTCTACCAGCACCCGCGGCGGGAAGATCGATCTATGTCAATTCTGGTGGGTGGCGCGGTTGTCATCGCGTTTGTTTCGGGTCGCGCGTCGCCGCCGTCCCTCAAGGAAATGGGGCAGCGGCGAGCGCGGACAATCGGATCACTGGGTGAAGAGTTCGAGCGTGCCGCTCAGCTCCGACACGGTCGCGCCGCGCACCACCCTGACGCGCATAACTTATCCAGCGATACAAGCGAGGTCGCCCGATCATTCCGCACCCGCATCGCGCTTTCGATGTCGTGCGGCCCGCCTGGCGTCTCGCGCAACGACTCGGGCGGCGTGCGAGAATCTCGCCGGCGCCACATCGATAAGCGACGGCATGGAGGGCAACGCACATCACAAACACAGTCGGTGCAGCGGCGATGCGAACAGGCCATCACCCCTGCGGCAAAGGCAGGCTGCGCTGGGCGCCACCGTGCACCAACACGTGCACGGAACCGGCCACGGCGACGCCTAGGACCAATGCGAACCCGTAAAGCGCAAGGAAGTGGCTGGGCGACAACAGGGCCGCCAGCGGCTTGCCGACGCCAAGGAAGATCGCAAACACCCAGCTGGCTGCCGACACGCCACCGATCAGCGACGACGCAAGGTCGATCCTGTGCAGTCGTGGCAGCGCGTATAAGTGCAGCAGTGCGCCATTGAGCGTCAGCACCAGAACCACGAAGAGCTTCGCCGCGACCTTGGGACGCGCCAAGATCTCGTCCATCGATGGCACGTGGCCGAAGTCCATGAGTATGATGCCGGCCCCCGTAATCCAGAGCGCCATTAGCGCGCCAACGACGAATACGGCAACCTGATGCACGATCTCATGGTCGCGGGGCCTCAGCGATCCGCGCGCCTTGAGCACGCGAAAGTCGGCGAAGAACGCGAAACCCACGGCAATTGCGCATGAGACGACGTGGGCGAATACCAGCGCCATGCGCGCCAGGTCATGAAGGGTGGAAGGGTTCAGATTCATGGCGGTTCCTCAAACTCATTGTTGCGGGTTGGCTGCTCTGCGCAGCGGCGAGAGCACGCTTGCCAGCGCTTCGACCAGCCGATCGGTCGATTCCGTGGGCGTGACGGCGATGCGCAAGAACGACTCGCACGAGCCCAGCTTGTTGCTGCACTCACGCACGAACAGGCCGTGGCGTTGCAGCAACTGATCTCGCAGCCAGCGGCCGGAGACTGCGGACGGCAGCTCCGCATAGACGAAATTGGCGTGCGAACGGTAGACCACCAGGCCGGGGACTTCCTGCAGTCTTCGGCGTAGATAGCGGCGATCGGCCGCGACGCGCGCGAAACTGGCACGATAGGCGTGTCGCACGTCGCTGCGCTCGGCGAGCTCCTCGAGCACATACGCGGCCACGCCGTTGATATTCCAGAATGGCAGTTGCGCCCGCAGCTTGGCCGCGGCGCCGCGGTTCGTCACCGCGTAGCCGAGGCGGATTCCGTGCCAGCCGAGCGACTTCCCCAGACTGCTGACGACGATGACGTTGTCCTCGTCGACGGCCAGCTGCCGCGCGCTGCCCGCGGTCGAGAAGTCGATGAACGACTCGTCGATGACGATGGCGTCGAGGTGCGCGAGCGAACGCACCAGACGGACGATGTCGCTGTAATGAATGCACGCGCCAGTCGGGTTGTTCGGATTGCACAGCACGAGGAACGTGGAGCGCGTGCGCCGCACGGCCTCGATCAGCTCATCCACATCGATCTGCCAGTGCCGCTCGCGCCGATGCGCCACGGTGTGCAGCGGCGTGCCCCACTCGGCCGGAAGGTCGGTCCATCGGCCGAAGGTCGGCACGGTGGTGGTGATCGGACCGCGTGCGGTGCGGCACAGGGCGGTGATGATTTCGGTCGAGCCGTTGCACGCCACCACGTTGGCCGCGGGGACGCCGGTGAACGACGCGATGTGCCGTTCGTGCACCGGCGCGTAGTCCGGGTAGTGCTGTAGCAGGTCGGGCAGCCGCTGCGTCAACCGCTGCAGCAGCGCGTCGGGCGGAAAGTACGGGTTGACCGGCACGCAGAAGTCGACGATCCCATCGGCGTGCCGGACGGCGTCGCGAACGGCATTTATCGAGGGGTTGTGGGCCGGCAACTCGAGCAAGCCGGCCGGCGCTTCGCATCGCGCTTCAGATCTCATGGGTGCCTCCGCCGATCACGTTGAAGCTGCCGACAACCGGCAGGTCGGCACCGAACGTGCGCTGCACCCGGTCGCGCAGCACATCATCGCGACCCGGCGCGTCGGTGTAGATCAGCCCCAGCACAGTGCCGCTGTGCGCGCAGTTGAACCCCAGCACGCCGAGTTCCGCACGCAGCCTGCGCAGCTCGGGCAGCACGGCTTTGGGAAGAATCAACTGGCTCAAGTCGGTGCTTTCCGTGGCGGCACGCGCCACCGAATGGTTGCAGCCGCTGCGCAGGCCCTTTTTGAGCAGGCGCAACGCGGCCGCCAGACGGTCTTCGTGACGGGCATACACTGCGCGTGCGCGGGCTCGATCGAGCGTCAAGGTCTCCACTTCGCCGCCGCAGTCGACCACGAGCACCTTGAGGCCCGCCGGCACCGGCAGTCGCTCAATCAGATCCCCGTTGAAGAAATCCACCTGGGCAATTCCGGGATAGTGCGTGCAGTCCGACGGCTCCACGCTCGTCAGCAGCCGGGCGACTTCGCGTTCGTTCAGCGAAATACCATGACACGCAGAAAACGCCGCCAGCGCCGCGCTCGCGTCGGCGGTGCTCGACGCCATGCCCTTGCTGCGCGGGATCGGGCTTTGCATCGTCAGCCCGACGCCATCGATGCGGTTGGACGATCTCAGTACGCGCCGATGCAGCAGGTGCAAGGTGGCAAGCACCTTGCCGTGAGCGGACGCGTCCTCCACGTGCAGGCCAGGCCGTTCGGTAGCTGTCGCGTGCGCCGTAGCGTAGAGGTCGATCGGACAATTGACCATGAAGTCGCGGCCACCGATTGCACCTTGCAGCAACTCGCCGCAAGTGCCGGGTGCGCGCCAGCGATGCGCTCGCGTCTGTCTTGCGTTTGCATCAATAAGGGGGGTGGCGCGCGGTGCCGATTGGACGTTGGCCGAGGGGCCGGCATGCGCCGTGTAGTGGGTACCCAGCAGGTGTGCCGAGGCAAGCGTTGCAAAGTCGGCTCGGTCAAGTGCGAGATCCTTCATTTGATGCTCCAGTCGTTAAACGAATCGAGAGCATCGGGGCCGGCTGTTGCTTCAGGATTTCAGTGTATTGCGGGTCCGACACAAACCCGCAATGTGGCGGATAACCTAATTTCCAGCCGTAACGGCCGGCATGAACATGTAGCCTTCGTTGCGGACCGTGCGGATGAGCGCGGCGCGCTGGCGGTCTTTTCCGTCGAGCTTACGGCGCAGGCGGCTGACCTGGACATCGATGGCGCGGTCGAACGTATTGGGGTCCGCGCCCGGGGACGCGTCGAGCAACTGATCGCGCGTGAGCACACGGCGAGGCCGCTGGACGAACACGCGGAGAAGCCGGAATTCGCCGTCCGACAGCGCCACCGGATTGCCGTCCGGGTCGAACAGCAGCCTGGCCAGCAGGTCGACACGCCAGCCGTCGAAGTGAAGCACGAGGCTTTCGTCTCCGCCATCATCCTTGTCGGTTGCCGGCGCAGCGGATGGCGGCTTCGTCGGGGCCGCTTTGTTGCGTCGCAGGACGGTCCGGATCCGCGCCAGCAACTCGCGTGGATTGCAGGGCTTGGCAAGGTAGTCCTCGGCGCCCACTTCAAGACCGATGATGCGATCGATGTCGGTGCCCACGGCGGAAAGCATGATCACCGGTGGCCCGCCGCTGCGCTGCAGCTCGCGCAGCGCGGTCAGGCCGTCTTCACCCGGCATCATCAGATCCAGCACGATCAGGGCGTAGTCGTTCTCAGCCAATCGGCTGCGCATCTCGACCGCATGACTCGCCACGTCGACATCGAAGCCGTGCCGGTTCAGATAGCCGGAAACCAGGCTGCGGATGCCGGCATCGTCATCGACGACGAGAATGCGAGGGGTGGGGGTCGCGTCGGGAAGTTGTTCGCACATGCAATAATCTCCGACGGTCTGCGTGCTCGCGAAGTTCCGGCAGGCGGCCACCGACTCCGAACGCAAGGCGACTCGCGGTGACAACGCGACGCGGCCGCGCCGCGCGAATCGGCGGCGTCGATACGAGGCGCTTCGCGCGAGCCTGAACGCATGGCGCGCGATGGGCATGTCGAATGTCGCCGAGCGAAGGCATACGGCGCCGGCGCTCGCCGGCCGCCTGCGTGGCCGCCCGATTCAACCCACAGAGCAAGGATCAGCGTCCAGAAAATGAAGATTTTACGCGAACCCGGGGGCTGGGGCGGACCGCCGTTGTCGTTACAGATCCTGGCATTGCTGATTGGTGGGCTGGTGATCGCACAGGGGGTCGCGTTCGTTCTGACGCTCCTGCTGCCACCGCCGCCCGCGCCGCAGTACGAACTGAGCGATATCGCCGACGTGCTGGCCGGCGAAGTGATCGACGCCCGCTATCCGCGCCCGCTGCAACGCGCGCTGCAGTCCGACGCGCCCACGCCTGATCGGTCGGGGTGGCTGACGTCGGAGCGCTCGCGTCGCGATCTCGCAGAGCTGCTTCAGCTGGACGAAAGCCGGGTTCGGCTTTTCTTCTACACACCGCTGCCATTCGCCGGCACGGCCATGCCGCCGCAAGGGATGGACAGCCGCACGCTGTTCCCCCCGTCACGCGAGCATACACGCCGGGATGCGGGCGCTTCCGCGAGTTTGATGCGTGTGAACTTCATCCTGGTGCAGGGTGGCGGTGGGGGTGGCGGCGGCAGTGGCAGTAGCAGTAGCGGTGGCGGTGGCGGTGGGGCCGGCGGTGGGGCCGGCGGTGGGGCCGGCGGTCCTGGCAGTAGCGGCGGTCCGGGCGGTGGTGGCGGTGGTGGCGGTAGCGGCGGTAGCGGCGGTGGCGGCGCTCACGGCGGTGGCGGCGATGCGGGTTCTGGTGCGGGTGCGCCCGGCGGCCCTGGTGCGGATGGTGCGGGAGACAGCGGTCCAGGTGGCAATGCGGGCGGCAATGACGGCAATGCCGGCGCGGCGGCGGCAGGTACGGCAGACGGCGCGTCACCTCGCTCATCGCCCGATGCGGCGCGTGCCGGGTCCGATGCGGCCGCAAATGCCGCGACGTCGCAGCAGCGATCGGCCCAACGAACACCGCCCGCGCAGCCTGAGGAGGCACCAGCCGATGGGGTGTCCGTGCCGTCGACGTCAGGACGATCGGATGCCGTCGCGCCTGCGCCTGCGGCCGAAGGCGGCACATCCCTATTGCGCGAGTTGTTCGGCGTCACGCGCCTCGTCGCGGGCGATTTCGTCGCGGCAGCGCAGCTGAGCAGTGGCGCGTGGGCGGTCGTGCAACCGACGCCCGAGCCGTTTCCCAACGCGTGGCAGCGCCGCGTTTTGCTGTGGTTCGCTGTCGCATTGGCTTTGGTGGCGCCACTGGGCTGGCTGTTTTCCCGGCGGCTCGTGCGACCGATCTTGAAGTTCGCGGCGGCCGCAGAGCAACTGGGCCGAGACCCTGTCGCGCCCGTCATGCGGCTCGAAGGGCCGGCTGAGATGGGCCGTGCAGCGCTTGCCTTCAACCGTATGCAAAGCCGCTTGCGCAGTTTCGTGGATGACCGCACCGCGATGATCGGTGCCATCAGCCATGACTTGCGCACACCATTGACGCGCATGCGCTTTCGCATCGAAGACGTCCCCACCGAACTGAGCGAAGCCATGCTTGGCGACGTGGAAGAGATGGAGCGGATGATCAATTCCGTGCTCGCCTTTGTACGGGATGCCTCGGAGCCCGGCGCGCGCGAAAAACTGGATCTCAAGTCCCTCGTCGAAGATGTGGTCGAGGACGCCGTTTTCATCGGCAACGACGTGGTGTGCGAGGCGATCCAGCCGGCATGGGTCGACGTCGATGCGATTGCGATCCGGCGGCTCTTGACCAATCTGGTCGACAACGCCGTCAAGTACGGCACGCAAGCAAAGTTGAGGCTGTCCGTCGATGGCCGCGATGCGGTGGTCGAGGTGCTCGATGACGGACCCGGCCTCTCGGACGACGAACTCGAGCAGGTGTTCAAGCCTTTCTACCGCACCGCGGCCGCGCGCGCTTCCGGAAATCTCGGGTCGGGCATGGGTCTGGCGGTATGCCGATCGATCGCGCGCGCGCACGGTGGCGACGTCACCCTCGTACGCAGGACGCGCGGGCTCATCGCGAAGGTCCGGCTGCCGCTTACCTTTCCGGACTGAACCCGGACGCCGCGGTTGATTGCTTCTCGGTCTTGAGAAGCTATTGCGGAGGATGACTGCGTCGGCCCTGCCGACTTCACCCGACGGGTGAGGGTCGCCGAACGTAAAACGGTCCGTT
>CBDULG010000179.1:0-6755 GCA_965367985.1 uncultured Rhodocyclaceae bacterium | reverse complement strand
CCCAGGCCAACCTCGACGGCGGCGGCAATACCGATGCCGAGGTCACCGCCAGCACCCCGCTGCCGCCGAGTCCGCAAAGCAAGAGCGGCGACCAGCTCGTCGAAGCCAAAAAGCGCGTCGAGCGACTTGAAGCGATGCAGCGCAAGCTGCTCGCCGAGACCACCGAGCGCGTTGCGAAGACGGCACCGAAAAGCAGTGAAACGCCGGCGCCGGCGCCCCGCGAGATCTCGGGCGCCGACCTCGCGGACAGCGCCGCGGCGATCGCGCGCATGGAAGCGAAGATCGACAAGCAGCTCAACGAATATGCGCGCCGCCCGCGCAAGAAATTCATTGGTGCGCGCACCAAGGAGTATCGGTTTGCGCGCTATGTCGAAGACTGGCGCCACAAGATCGAGCGTGTCGGTACGCTCAACTACCCCGCCTCGGCGCGCGGCAAACTCTACGGCAGCATGCTGATGTCGGTGGTGATTCGCGCCGACGGCACCGTCGAGCGCATCCACATTCACCGCTCCTCGGGGCACAAGGTGCTCGACGAGGCCGCGCAACGCATCGTCGAGCTGGCGGCGCCCTTCGCCGCCTTTCCGCCCGACATCCGGCGCGATACCGATATTCTCGAGATCACGCGCACCTGGACCTTCACCAACGCGGACGCGGTGCGCACCGAGTAGTCACCGCCTCGCGACGTTAGAATGGCGCTTTCGCTATACGCAAGGCGCCCCGCATGGACCGCTACGCCGTCATCGGCAACCCGATCGCCCACAGCAAGTCGCCGTTCATTCACCGTGCGTTTGCGCAGCAGACCGGTGAAGCACTGAGCTACGAAGCGATCCTCGGCCCGGAACACGGATTCGCCGATACGGTGCGCGCCTTTGTGGCGAGCGGCGGCAAGGGCATGAACGTCACCGTGCCGTTCAAGCTCGACGCGTTCGATCTGGCCGAGCATCTGACGCCGCGCGCGCAAGCGGCGGGTGCGGTCAATACGCTGGTCTTTCGCCTCGACGGCATTCACGGTGACAACACCGATGGTGTCGGCCTGATGCGCGATCTCGAAGTGAATGTCGACTGCCCGCCGGCGGGCAAACGCGTGCTGCTGCTGGGTGCCGGCGGCGCCGCGCGCGGCGTGCTGCAACCATTGCTCGCCGCACGACCGGCGCAGGTGACGATCGCCAACCGTACGGCCCCACGCGCCGAGGACCTGGCCGCACGCTTCGCCCCCGCTGCGCCAGCGCGCGCCGTGCGTGGCGGAAGCTTCGATGGCCTCGCCGGCGAGCGCTTCGACATCGTCATCAACGCCACCTCGGCAAGCCTCGCCAAGGCCGTACCGCCGCTGCCGGCAGGCGTGTATGCGGATGGTGCGCTGGCCTACGACCTGATGTACGCCGCCACGCCGACCGCCTTCCTGCAAGCGGCGGCCGCCGCCGGCGCCGCGCGCACCGCCGACGGACTCGGCATGCTGGTCGAACAGGCGGCAGAGAGTTTCCTTATCTGGCGCGGCGTGCGTCCCGCCACCGCGCCGGTGCTCGCGCAACTGCGCGCCATGCTGGCGGCCGCGTGACCAGCACGTGAAAGCCTTTGGCCGCCTGGTCGGACGCGCCCTCCTGCTGCTGCTCGCCGCCTTCGTGCTCTACGAATGCTGGATCTTCGCGCATGTGCTGTGGTGGACACGCGCCGACCCCGACACCACGCGCTTCATGTCCGAGCAACTGGCCGCCCTGCGCGAGGAGAATCCGGACGTCCAGCTCAAGCACACGTGGGTCCCGTACGAGCGTATTTCGCGCCACTTGAAACAGGCCGTGGTGGCGGCGGAGGACGATCGATTCGTCGATCACACCGGGTTCGACTGGGAAGGCATTCAGCGCGCGATGGAGAAAAACCAGCGCAAAGGACGCGCCGTGGCGGGCGGCTCGACGATAACCCAGCAATTGGCCAAGAATCTCTTCCTCAGCCCTGCACGCAGCTATTTCCGCAAACTGCAGGAGGCCTTCGTGACGCTGATGATCGAAGTGACCTGGTCCAAGAAGCGCATTCTCGAGGTCTACCTGAACGTCGTCGAATGGGGCGCCGGGGTGTATGGCGCCGAAGCGGCGTCGCGCCACTACTATGGCGTCTCGGCGGCCGGCCTGAGCCCGTTTCAGGCCGCCCGACTTGCCGTGATGCTGCCCAACCCGCGCCGCTACGAACGCCAGTTCGGTCCGCGGCTTAGTGCGCACGCGGCGCGCGTGCGTGCGCGCATGCATCGCTCCGTGGTGCCCTGAAAGCGCGCCACGCCGCCCCGGCAATGCCCGTACAATGGCGCCCGAAGCGGCGGCCCATGCGGCGCCACGCCATCCCGGGGAAGCATGGCTGAAAGCGAAGAAATCAAACCGCGCGAGCATGTACAGGCGCACCTCAAGGAGGTGCAGGAACTGCTCCACCGCCCGGAGATGGTCGAGTCGCTCGTGCATCGCGAGGAAACGGCGCAGCACGACCCGGTCGAGCACGTCGACCACCAGCAGCGTGCCGCGGCGCTGAGGGAAAAGCTCGACGCGCTGCATCCGGCCGACATCGCCTATATCCTCGAAGCGCTGCCGCTCGACGAACGCATGTTCGTGTGGGAACTGGTGCGCGCCGAGCGCGACGGCGAAATTCTGCTCGAAGTGTCCGACGCGGTGCGCGAATCGCTGATCGAGACGATGGCGCCCGAAGAACTCAAGGCGGCAGCCGGTCAGCTCGACGCCGACGAACTGGCCGACCTCGCGCCGGACCTGCCCGAAGCGGTGATGGAGGACGTGTACCTCGCGCTCGACCTCGAGGAGCGGGCAAAACTGCGCGCCGCCATGTCTTACCCCGAGGACGCGGTCGGCGCGCTGATGGATTTCGACCTGGTGAGCATGCGCCCGGACGTGACGCTCGAAGTCGCGCTGCGCTATCTGCGCCGCTTTGACGAGTTGCCCGACCACACCGACCAGCTCTTCGTGGTCGACCGCAACGAGGTATTGCTTGGCGTGCTACCGCTCGGCAAGCTGCTGGTTCACGACCCGGAAACACGCGTCGCCGACATCATGGTGCGCGATACGCTCAGCTTGCGCGCCGACGACAAGGCGGAGGACGCAGCGGCGGCCTTCGAACGTTACGATCTGGTCTCGGCGCCGGTGGTGACCGAAGACAACCGCCTGATGGGACGCGTGACAGTCGCTGACGTGGTCGATTTCATCCGCGAAGAGGCGGAAGCCGAATTGCTCAATCAGGCCGGCCTGCGCGAGGAGGAAGACATTTTTGCGCCGGTGCTCCATTCGGTGCGTAACCGCTGGCTGTGGCTGATGATCAATCTCATCACCGCCTTTGCCGCCTCGCGCGTTATCGGCGTGTTCGAGGGCTCGATCGAAAAACTCGTCGCGCTGGCCGCCCTGATGCCGATCGTCGCCGGCATCGGCGGCAACTCTGGCAATCAGACCATCACCATGATCGTGCGCGCGATGGCCGTCGGCAATGTCAGCAGCGACAGTGGCAAACGCCTGATGCGCAAGGAGATGGGCGTCGCGCTGATCAACGGCCTGGTGTGGGGCAGTCTGCTCGGCGTCGCGGCGTGGGGCCTGTATGCCAACCTGCAGCTCGGCGTGGTGATGGCCGCGGCGACCACCCTCAACCTGTTGCTCGCCGCATTCATGGGCGTGCTCATCCCGATGACCATGCAGCGCCTCGGCCGCGATCCGGCACTGGGCGCCAGCGTGATGATTACCGCGTGCACCGACTCGGGCGGATTCTTCATTTTCCTTGGCCTCGCCACCGTGTTCCTGCTCTGACGCGCACGGCCGCCACGGCGTCAATCGCTCGGTCGCCTGCCAGCGCCGGCGCTGCGACATAAATGACCCACGTCAACGCCGCTCACCGTGCAGTGTGACATTCTGCCGCATGCTGAATCGGCGCCTGTTCGCCGGATATTGCCCACCATCGTGCGACGTATTCCGCGCGGCAAGCCGCGGACGTTTGCACCGGCCTTGACGGCAATTGCCTCCGTGAGTGCGCATTCAGCGGATTCGAAAACCCAGCTGCGCGAGTTGCGACGTCACCGAGGACAGCATGATGAAAGCCAACGCCATCCTTTCATGGCGGCGTGTGCAACAGATGGTTTCCCTCATCTTCCTGTGCGCGCTGTGGGCGCCGGCGCACGCCATTGATCTTGCGCGCGTTCAGGCGGGGTTTCCGAATGCCGACGCGCTGGTCGCCACGGAAGGCAGCGAACTACCCATCTCCACGGTGATGGCGGGCGACAAAGCGCTCGGCTACGTGTTTGAAACCGTCGAGATTACGCCGATCCCAGCCTATTCGGGCAAACCGGTCAATCTGCTGGTCGGCATCGATCTGGAAGGCAAAGTACGGCTGGCCGACGTGCTGTCGCATTCCGAGCCGATCATGCTGGTCGGCATTCCGGAAAAGAAACTGGAAGACTTCGCCGACGCGCACGTCCCCTACCATGTCAACGAGCGGCTCAAGGTCGGCGACAAGCTCGACGCCATTTCAGGCGCCACGGTCACCGTCATCGTGGTCAGCGAGACGATATTGCGCGCCGCCCGCAAGGTGGCGGCTGATCGCGGCTTGATTGCCGATCCGTCGGCGGCGCCACATGCCACGGTAAAGAAGGATGTTTACGCGCCAGCCGACTGGGAGTTCCTCACCGGCAACGGCACTATCCGCCGCCTGACGCTGACCCACGGCCAGGTCGACGCGGCCTTCGTCGGCACACCGGCGGAAGACTATCTGCGCACGCCCAAGCCGCCCGACAGCACCTTCATCGATCTGTATTACACCTATCTGAACGCGCCCACCGCGGGCCGCAACTTGCTCGGTGATGCTGCCTACGAGGCGCTCATGGCCGATCTCGAGCCGGGCGAGCATGCCATCGCCGTCATGGCACGCGGCGACTACTCGTTCAAGGGATCGGGCTATGTGCGCGGCGGCATCTTCGACCGCATCGAACTCGTTCAGGGCACCGCCACCAATTCGTTCCATGACAAAGACCATATCCGCATGGGCAATCTGCCGATTGCAGGCATGCCGGATCTGAACGAACGCGACGTCTTCATCGTGCGCTCGGAGGCCAACTTCGACCCGGGACAGCCTTGGCAGCTCGACCTGCTGGTGCGCCGCGCCTCGGGGGCACTGACCTCCGAGTTCGCCCGTTTCAGCGGCGACTACAGCATTCCCGAAGCCTACATCGACCGCCCCGCGCCGCCCGTCGAGGAACCGATGTGGATGCAGGTGTGGCGCGACAAGGCGTTTCAGATCGTTGTGTTGTGCGCCGGGCTGCTGCTGCTCACCGGCATCCTGATGTTTCAGGACGCGCTCGTGCGCCGGCCGCGCATTCTCAACCCGCTGCGCATCGGCTTTCTCATCTACACGCTGGTGTTCATCGGCTGGTACGCGCTCGCCCAGTTGTCGGTCGTCAATGTGCTGACCTTCACCAACTCGCTGATCACCGGATTCAGCTGGGAATCGTTTCTCATCGACCCGCTGATATTCATCCTGTGGACCTTCGTCGCGCTGAGTCTGCTGTTGTGGGGACGCGGCGTGTTCTGCGGCTGGCTGTGTCCGTTTGGCGCGCTGCAGGACCTGGTCAACAAGGCGGCGCGTAAACTCAAGGTCAAACAGATCGAGTTGCCGTTCGCCGTCCACGAGCGGCTGTGGGCCATCAAGTACATCATCCTGCTGGGCCTGTTCGCTGTCTCACTGCAATCACTCGGCACCGCCGAGCGCTATGCCGAGGTCGAACCGTTCAAGACGGCGATCACCATGCGCTTCCAGCGTGAGTGGGGATTCCTGCTGTACGCCGTTGCGTTGGTGGTGATCTCGGCCTTCACCCACAAGTTCTATTGCCGCTACGTCTGCCCGCTCGGCGCCGGCCTGGCGATTCCCGCGCGCCTGCGCCTGTTCGACTGGCTCAAACGCCATCGCGGCAGTTGCGGTACGCCCTGCCCGATTTGCGCCGACGAATGCGAGATCAAGGCCATCCATCCGGACGGCCACATCAATGCCAACGAATGCCATTACTGCCTGGACTGCCAGGTGACTTACTGGAACGACCGGCGCTGCCCGCCGATGGTCAAGCGTCGCCAGCGCGCCGAAAAGAAAGCGCGGATTCTGGGCCGTGGAGCCGCTGATTCGTTCGACTCCGCCGCTCCCGACACGGGCGGCACATCGCTGCAACGCATTATCCCAATCCATCAGGAGGAGTGACCCATGAGTAACGACAACGAAAAGCAACCGAAGGATGTCGGTCGCCGGAACTTTTTGCGCAACAGCGCCGCCACCGGCGTCGCGGGCGCAAGCCTGGCGGGGGGATTTGGTGCCGCCGGCCTCATCGCTGCCCGCCGCGCCGAGGCTGCGGAAGAGCATGGCGTCAGCGTTGCGCCGGGCGAACTCGACGAATACTACGGCTTCTGGAGCGGCGGACATTCCGGTGAAGTGCGCGTACTGGGCATCCCATCAATGCGCGAGTTGATGCGTATCCCGGTGTTCAACGTGGACAGCGCAACCGGCTGGGGGATCTCAAACGAGTCCAAGCGTGTGCTGGGCGACTCCGCCAAGTATCTAGCGGGTGACTGCCACCATCCGCACATCTCGATGACCGACGGCAGCTACGACGGTAAATATCTGTTCATCAACGACAAGGCAAATACGCGCGTCGCGCGCATCCGTCTCGATGTCATGAAGACGGACAAGATCACCACCATTCCAAACGTTCAGGCCATCCACGGCCTGCGCCTGCAGAAGGTGCC
>CBDULG010000178.1:0-6777 GCA_965367985.1 uncultured Rhodocyclaceae bacterium | reverse complement strand
AGTGGTTGTCGGTCGAAGTTCCGGGCGTTTCCTGTCGCCGCGTCACTGGCCATTCTCCCCTCGCCCTCCGGGAGAGGGGCCGGGGGTGAGGGTAAGCGTTCACGCAACCGCCCCACCACGCCGGCCCGCATCACCGCGAGGCAAGCTCGGCTATAGTCGCGTTGAACAATCGGGATGCCGATCCGTCTCAATATTGAACGAGCCGCTCGCACCACCCTTCCCCATCATCAGGAGTACGCCATGAGCAAAACGACTATGCCAAATGCCTTGGAAACATTGACCGTGGGGGGCAGCACCTACCAGTATTACAGCTTGCCCAAAGCCGCGGAGGCCTTGGGCGACATCGACCGCCTGCCCAAAACGCTCAAAGTGCTGCTGGAAAATCAACTGCGCTTCGCCGATGACGAAAGCGTTTCGCGCGAGGACATGCAGGCGCTGGTCGATTGGCAGAAAGACGCGCGCTCGGATCGCGAAATCGGTTATCGCCCGGCGCGTGTGCTGATGCAGGACTTTACCGGCGTGCCGGCGGTGGTCGACCTGGCCGCCATGCGCGACGCGGTCGAACGGCTCGGCGACAATCCCACCCGTATCAACCCACTGTCACCGGTCGATCTGGTCATCGACCACTCGGTAATGGTGGACGAATTCGGCGACGCCAGCGCATTTCGCGACAACGTCGCCATCGAGATGGAGCGCAACAAGGAGCGCTACGAATTTCTGCGCTGGGGCCAGCAGGCCTTCAACAATTTTCGCGTGGTGCCGCCGGGCACCGGCATCTGTCACCAGGTTAATCTGGAATACCTTGGCAAGACGGTGTGGACCGCGGACAGTGACGGCAAGACGATCGCCTACCCCGACACCCTGGTGGGCACCGATTCGCACACCACGATGATCAACGGCTTGGGCATTCTGGGCTGGGGCGTCGGCGGCATCGAGGCCGAGGCCGCGATGCTCGGCCAGCCGGTGTCGATGCTGATCCCCGAGGTGGTCGGTTTCAAGCTCAGCGGCAAGCTGCGCGAAGGCATCACCGCCACCGATCTGGTTCTGACCGTCACCCAGATGCTTCGCGCGCAAGGCGTGGTGGGGAAATTCGTCGAATTCTACGGCGACGGTCTCAAGGATCTGCCGCTCGCCGACCGTGCCACCATTGCCAACATGGCGCCCGAATACGGCGCAACCTGCGGCTTCTTCCCGGTCGACGATGAAACGCTCACTTACCTGCGCCTTACGGGGCGTGACGACGCGCAGGTGGCGCTGGTCGAGGCCTACAGCAAGGCGCAGGGCCTGTGGCGCGAACCCGGCGACGAGCCGGTCTTCAGCGACACCCTCGAACTCGACATGGACACCGTCGAAGCCAGCCTCGCAGGCCCCAAGCGGCCGCAGGATCGCGTCGCCCTGTCAGGTATGAAAGAGGCTTTCGAGAAGATCATGGCGGGCGAAGCCAAGGACGCTTCGCACGAAGAGAAGGCGCGGCTCAATGCCGAAGGCGGCCAGACCGCGGTGGGCATCGAAGAAAGCTATTTCGAGCACCACAGCAGCCAGGAAGTCGCCTACGCAGACCAGACATTCAAGCTCAACCCCGGCGCGGTGATCATCGCCGCGATCACCTCATGCACCAACACCTCCAACCCGAGCGTGATGATGGCGGCCGGATTGCTGGCCCGCAATGCGGTCAAGAAGGGGCTGAAAACCAAGCCCTGGGTAAAAACCTCGCTTGCGCCGGGCTCGAAGGTGGTCACCGACTACCTCGCCGCCGCCGGCCTGCAGGACGATCTCAACACGCTCGGTTTCAACCTCGTGGGCTATGGCTGCACCACGTGCATTGGCAATTCCGGCCCCCTGCCGGCGCCGATCGAAAAAGCGATCACCGACGGCAACCTCACGGTGGCGTCGGTGCTCTCGGGCAACCGCAACTTCGAAGGCCGGATCCATCCACTGTCGCGCACCAACTGGCTCGCCTCGCCGCCGCTGGTGGTCGCTTACGCGCTGGCCGGCAATGTGCGGCTCGACCTCACCAACGAGCCGCTCGGCAACGGCAGCGACGGCAAGCCGGTCTATCTCAAGGATATCTGGCCCGCGCAGACCGAAGTCGCCGCGGCGGTGGAGAAGGTCAAGACCGACATGTTCCGCAAGCAGTACGCAGAGGTCTTTGATGGCGACGATCAGTGGCGCAGCCTCGAAGTGCCGGACAGCAAGGTATACACCTGGACGAAAAAATCGACCTATATCCAGCATCCGCCGTTCTTCGAAGGCATGGGCAAGACACCCGACGCGGTGCAGGACGTCAAGGACGCGCGCATCCTCGCCTTGCTGGGCGATTCGGTCACCACCGACCACATCTCCCCTGCCGGCTCGATCAAGGCGGACAGCCCCGCCGGGCGCTACCTGCAGGAACACGGCGTCAAGCCGCACGACTTCAACTCCTATGGCTCGCGCCGCGGCAATCATGAAGTGATGATGCGCGGCACGTTCGCAAACGTGCGCATCCGCAACGAAATGCTCGAGGGCGTGGAAGGTGGCGAAACCCGCCATGTGCCGTCCGGCAAGCAGATGTCGATTTATGACGCGGCGATGAAGTATCAGGCCGACGGTATCCCGCTGGTGGTCATCGCCGGCAAGGAATACGGCACCGGATCCTCGCGCGACTGGGCGGCCAAAGGCACGCTGCTGCTCGGCGTGCGCGCGGTGCTGGCCGAGTCGTACGAACGCATCCACCGCTCCAACCTGATCGGCATGGGCGTGGTGCCGCTGCAGTTCCCGCAGGGTCAGGATCGCAAGTCGCTCGGCCTGACGGGCGATGAGACGGTCTCCATCGCGGGGCTCGCCGATCTCACCCCGGGCGGCACGGTGAAGGTGCAGATCAAGAGCGAAAAGGGCGAGACGACGGTCGACGCGCTGTGCCGTATCGACACCGTCAACGAACTCGACTATTACCGCCATGGCGGCATCCTGCACTATGTATTGCGCAACATGATCGACTGAGCGCAAAGGCCGGGGGCGCGGCGTCGCGTCCCCGCAGCCTGCTGATCAACCAAGCTCAGCGCCGACTATCAATCCAGGAGTGTCAATGACAATTGAAACCGTACCCGACCTGACCCTGCCCGCCACGGGCGATCAGAATGTATCGCTGGCTGACTTGCGCGGCGAAAAAGTAGTGCTGTATTTCTACCCGAAAGACAACACGCCCGGCTGCACCAACGAAACGCGCGATTTCGGCGCCCTGCACGATCAGTTCACAGCGGCCGGCTGCCGCGTGTTCGGCATCTCGCGCGACAGCATCAAGTCGCATGAAAACTTCAAGGCCAAGCTCGAACTGCCCTTCGAGTTGCTCTCCGACGCCGACGAAGCCGCCTGCAAGGCCTTCGACGTCATCAAGATGAAGAACATGTATGGCAAGCAGGTGCAGGGCATCGAGCGCAGCACCTTTGTCATCGACGGCGAGGGCAAGGTCGCCCGCGAGTGGCGCAAGGTCAAGGTGGACGGCCATGCCGACGAGGTCTTAGAGTTCGTCAAATCGCTCTGAACCGCCCGCAGTCAAACTTCCGTCACCCCCGCGGAGCCCGCATGGCCAAAAAAAGCGCGCCGAAAGACGCCGCCACCAAACTGTTCGTTCTCGACACCAACGTGCTGATGCACGATCCGACCAGCCTGTACCGCTTCGACGAGCATGATCTGTTCATTCCGATCATGACGCTCGAAGAACTCGACGACAACAAGAAAGGCATGTCGGAAGTGGCGCGCAACGCTCGTCAGGCCAGCCGCATGCTCGATGAAATCGTCGGCACCTGCCCCGATGGCATCGCCGATGGCATCGCGCTCACCGACCTGTCGCGCCAGCAGGCGACCGGCCGGCTCTTCCTGCAGACCGAGGCGATCGAACTCAAGCTGCCACCGGGCCTGCCCACCGGGCGCGGCGACAATCACATTCTCGCCGTGATCAGCCACCTCGCCCGGCAGGCGCCCGGGCGCGAAGTCATTCTGGTGTCGAAAGACATCAACATGCGCATCAAGGCGCGCGCGCTCGGCCTCGAGGCGCAGGACTACTTCAATGACAAAGTCCTCGAAGACACCGATCTGCTGTACTCCGGGGCACGCGAACTGGAGGCCGGCTTCTGGGAGGCGCACGGCGCCAATCTGGAATCGTGGAAGGAGGAAGGCCGCACCTTCTATCGCCTGCAGGGCCCGCTGGCGAGCGAACTGAGTTCGAACGAGTTCGTCTTCCAGGACGATGAGACAACGCCTTTCGACGCCTGGGTGGTCGAGCAGGAAGGCGCGTCCGTCGTGCTCGAAATGCTCACCGACTACTCGCACCAGAAGAACAATGTGTGGGGCATCACGGCGCGCAACCGCGAACAGAATTTCGCGCTCAATCTGCTGATGGACCCCGAGATTGACTTCGTCACCCTGCTAGGCCAGGCCGGCACCGGCAAGACCCTGCTAACCCTCGCCGCCGGCCTCACGCAGACGCTCGACGCGAAGCGCTACAGCGAGATCATCATGACGCGCGTCACCGTGCCGGTGGGCGAAGACATCGGTTTTCTGCCCGGCACAGAGGAAGAGAAAATGTCGCCGTGGATGGGCGCGCTCGAGGACAACCTCGATGTGCTCAACGGCAATGTCGACGAAGGCGGCGAATGGGGCCGCGCGGCAACCCGCGACCTCATCCGATCGCGCATCAAGGTGAAAAGCCTCAACTTCATGCGCGGCCGCACCTTCCTCAACAAGTACCTGATCATCGACGAAGCGCAGAACCTTACGCCCAAGCAGATGAAAACCCTGATCACACGCGCCGGCCCGGGCACCAAGGTGGTGTGCATGGGTAACATCGCGCAAATCGACACGCCCTACCTCACCGAAGGCAGCTCCGGCCTCACCTTCGTGGTCGACCGCTTCAAGGGCTGGCCGCACTCGGGGCATATCACGCTGCAGCGCGGCGAGCGCTCGCGGCTCGCCGATCATGCCGCCGAGGTGCTTTGAGCGATGTTTTCCGGCGCCGCAAAGTGCGCCGCCCGCGGTCGACGGTAAGCCGAGCAGATTGGGCTGAGCGCAGCGAAGCCCAACAATGGCCGGCCGATCGCGCAAGAACTGTCCGATTCCGGCCGCGAACATCAGGCGGCGGTGGTAACCGGTGGCGGGTGGACGTTGGGCTTCCTGCGTCAGCCCAACCTACGCTTGCTCTATGATCTAGACCCTGTGCCCGTATGGTTGCACGGGGCGCCGCACATGTGCCTTGGTGCAAAACTCCTGATCTCGGCCCACCATGATGGAGATACCGCAGATTCCGGAGTCTCCACGGGCAACTTCAAGCGAACCCAGCAAAAGTACGTGAAAAGGTCGTGTTATGTGGCGACTGAAGCGCAAGTGCCAAGTCGTCAATGCGCACTGGCACTGCGTCGGCGAGCGGTGCGACTCATGCCGCTAGCGCGGCGAGACTGTCGCGTGCGTGGGCTGACAAGTCGAGGATCTGATAATCGCGGGCTTCGATGGCCGACTCGACGCTCTTGGCACCGCGGCCGTTCAGCGCCCGAAACAGGTCAAAGCTGGGAATCCCGTTTTTGGTCTTCGGGTCCACGACCAGCATCTCGTCGTTCGCTTTGAGCTCACGCACGACGTCGTCGGGCGGCGAGCCGATGAATCCGAAACGGTCGGCGAAAGTCTCAAACATCGCATCGGAGCTCACCGAGATCTCGGCCCAGTACTCGGCGTAGCGCGAAGGAATGGCGATCAGCAGCAAGCCGTCGTAGGAAATGCCGAGCCGGCGGCTCCAGTTGGTGCCCTGAATTACGAGGTCGGCGGTGTGTTCGGTGTGCGGAAATCGAGCTCGCTGGGCGTCGAGCGCCCTCGCGTAGAGCGACATCCACTTTTTAACAATGTCGACAAGGCGCGTTCGATCGGTCCTAGCGAAGTCGACCGGACCGGGGCGACGAATATGCTTCAGGAACCACTTATGGATCGCCATGAAGCGAGGTAAGAGCACGTCATCCGGCACCCCGAGATTGGTGTAAACCCAGCGCGCCGCCCGGAGGTCGGCGTGGAGAATGCGAAGCTTCTGGCCATCGAGTCGAACTTTCTTCATAGCGACCTCGGGAAAAACGGAGGGCGCGCGCAGACGCGCTGCGCACACCCTTCGCACACTCAGACTTTGTGAGGAGTCGTCGGGGACACGTTGAACCCGCGCTCCCAGCCAAACCATTCGCGGTCTGACATGGCCCCGTGCACGGTTTTAAGCTCTTCGTCGGTGAGCTCCTCGATGCTGACGAGCTCGATCTCGGTCTTCTGCATAGCAGTGACGTGGTTCGATTTAATACGTTCGTTCATCTGTCATCTCCTTGGCTATATGGCCTAATGACGGACCCAACACTAGTGTGGGTAGGCGGCTATCGGGCACCGTTTGCTCCATTACACTTGCACTATCGACGGACAACTCGCAGTGTTGTCCGCCAACGGGGCCTACTCTAGTGTGCCCTGGTACTACCGTCGGTAATCTAGTTCACTGGAATTGTGTGGTTTATTCACGTGCCGGTTCGATGCCGTCGTCGTGATGCGTCGAGCCGCGGGGTACGAACCTGATCACTGCGGCAGCGGCGACGAGTGCGGCGAGCGCCAGTGCGACGAAGGGGCCCCGCCATCCGAACAGGTGGATCAGCCAGGCGAGGATCGGTGCTCCGATCAGCAGCGCGACGGCCCACGACATCTCGAACACGCCGATCGCCCGGCCCCTGGCAGCGAAGGCGACCCGGTGACCGATCCACGTGTGTCCGGCGACGGTGAGGTTGC
>CBDULG010000177.1:0-6821 GCA_965367985.1 uncultured Rhodocyclaceae bacterium | reverse complement strand
CGGGGATGTATCCCAGCAAGGTCAGCAGGATATTGAGCCAGAACTGCGCGCCGATACCGACTTGCATGAACACCCCGATGGGCGGCAGAAGAACGGAAAATATGATGCGGATGATATCCATCATGCACCTCAAAGATAGTCAGTGGGGGACGCGTGACCAGGGTCAAGTGCAATCGGTTCGGCACTCCCGGACGCCAACGTCCTCGCCGGCCGTGGGCGCACACATCGGCGATTCAACGCATCCCACCCCGATCGCAAGACCACTTCGGCGTCCGCTTTGGCTCGCGTGGTGGCGCGCGACGCGACCTTCAATTCAGCGTATTCGCCTGCAGCGCCCGAGTCGCGGAGGCGAACCACAACGAGCCGAACGAAGATAATGCCGCGCTCTCAATGCCTCGCCATCAAGCCACCATCACCCCTCTTTTTCCTTGGGAATGTCGACGTCGATGGTCGGAACCTCGATCGAATCGGGGAGTTCGATTTCCTTCGATCCGACGTCAACCTCCGGACCGCGTACATCGACGTCCGGAAGCTTTCCGCCTTCGACATTCACATCCACGTCGGGCATCTTGCCTTCCTGCTTCTTGACCACTTCATACTCCGGCAGCTGCCCTTCCTTGACCTCGGCGTCAACGCTGGGGAGCGCGCCTTCGTCCTTAACGTCGACGTCACATGCGCTCAGCGCAAAGCTGGCGATCGCAAGCGCGGCGAGAGTTTTCACTGTATTCATCGATGTTCTCCATTAGCAGGGTGGATAACGCCCATGTCATCAATCGTCGAGCTCGTAGACGATGGAATCGAGGCACTGCCGAGCGAGGCAGTAACTCAAGCTTAGCGGTGTAAATCCGGCGATGCTGTCGGACTCGGTGGATTTGCGCGTAAGACAACGCCTGCAAGGCCGATCACGGATGTGGAATGCACCGGACGACGCTTCGGGGTCAGATAAATCCAGCTATCGGTGTCCACCACGCCAGGAATTCGTCCGATCCCGATCAACAACTGTCGTTCGCCGGCGGGTTGTCATGGTTCGTTCCAGGTCATCAAAAGGACTCAAAGATCGGCCGAAGACCACCACCCTCGGCTCCCGCGAGCGGGCACCTCCCTGCGCTGTTCGCCGATTCGTGCCGGGGCGTCCTCGCTGATGCGGGCCGGCTATGCCCTTCGGCACTCACGGTGCGAAATCGCTGTAGCGCCCTCGCTGCATTGACAGCTGATTACGGTGGACGCGCCGAAACGAAACGCTCCGCGGCGACACAAAACGTCGGTATCCTCGGGTACAACGGTGCCACACCAATCGCTTCTGGGCGTCTGCCTCAGAGGCGCGCTGTCGTCGGCCGGGCGCCCGTGCCTTCGCCCTACCGCGCATGCGGCATGAATGAGGGCCCGTGCCGGCGTGCGATCATGGCCGGATCGCAGGATAAAGAGGAGATGCTGCATGACGTCGCCGACCCGTGCGTCCGCGCCCGATAAAGCCGAAAAAACGACGCTCCCCGATGCCGACATGTCCACTTCGGACACCTCGGATGGCCGCCCGGCGGGCGCTGACAAACACGCTCCCGAGCAAACCGCAGTGGATACCTTCGCGAAGATTGCCATCGCGGGGCGCCATGAATTAAGGCGACCTTCCAATTCGCTGTGGTGCTCGGGCGCGGTCGCGGGCCTTGCGATGAGTTTTTCCGCCGTCGGCGAGGCCGCGTTGATCAGCTTTTTGCCTGATGCGGCGTGGACGCCGCTTGTTTCAAGCTTCGGCTACAGCCTCGGCTTTCTGATTGTGATTCTCGGCGGCCTGCAACTCTTCACGGAAAACACCATCACGCCGGTGCTCACCGTGCTGGTGCACCCGACGCCGCGCGCCTGGCGGGCACTCGCGCGGCTGTGGTCAATCGTATTCGTCGCCAACCTCATCGGCGTCGGCATGGCAGCGGCCTTCTTCGCGCTCACGCCGGCGTTGCCGCAATCCATCCACACTGCGCTCACCGCCCTCGCCCACCATGCCGTGGCGCCCGAATTCTGGCAGGTGTTCGCCTCGGCGATCGCCGCCGGCTTTCTCATTGCCAGCGTGGTCTGGTCGATTTCGGGGCATGAACGCGCCGCCTTTTTCATCATCACCGTCATCACCTACAACATGGCACTGTTCGACACGGCGCACATCATCGCCGGGTCGGCCGAGGCGCTGTTTCTTGTATTCACGGGCGAACGCACACTTGGTTCGCTCGTGCTGCCGTACTTTATCCCGGCGCTACTGGGAAATATCGTAGGTGGCTCGCTGGTCTTCGCCCTGCTGTCCTACGGTCAGATCGTGGACGAGATCGATGTCGAATAGTCGCAGCGCGAGGGCATGACGCGGCTATCGCGACGGCATCTATTGAAGCCGCCAGCGACAAGTGATGGTTGTACGTGCCTGCGCCTTGAACAGCTACATGCCAAGCTCAAACACAAGCGGCGCGATGAACACCATGGCGCCGTAAATCAGGCCGATGGCGATCAGGTTGAGCCAGAAACCCGCCTTCATCATGTCCTGGATGTGCATGCCCTCGTAGGAAAACACAATTGCGTTGGGCGGCGTCGCCACCGGCATCATGAAGGCCATCGAGGCGGCGATTGCCGCCGGAATCGCCAGCGCCATCGGGCTGGCGCCCAGACCCACGGCGACGGCGCCGAGAATCGGCAGAAATGTCGCCGTGGTCGCGGTGTTCGAGGTGAGTTCGGTAAGAAAGATGATGGCGGTAATCGTGACCAGCACGATGAGGCCGAATTCGGCGCCCTCTAGCGCACCGACGGCATTACCGATGGACTCCGCCAGCCCGGTGCTGCTGAACGCGCCGGCCAGCGCCAATCCACCGCCGAACAGCAGCAACACGCCCCAAGGGACGTTCTTCGCAGCATCCCATTCGACCGTGAAATGCCCCTTTTCGATCGACGCCGGCAAGGCGAACAACAAGGTCGCCGCGATCAGCGCGATCGACGTATCCGAAATGCTCAAGCCCGTGAGGTCGACAAGCCATTTACGCGTGATCCACAACAGCGCCGTCGCGACGAAAACCACCATCACGATGCGCTCGCCCTTCGACATCGCGCCCAATCCCTTGAGTTCTTCGGAGATGAGTTCGTGCGCGCCGCCCAGGCGCAAACCGCGCACCGGGAAAACCACCTTGCACAGCAGCAGCCACGTCACCGGCAGCATGACCAGCACCAGTGGAATGCCGAGCAGCATCCAGGTCGCGAAGTCGATGCGGATGCCGTGGTTATCGGCGAGGAAACTTGCCAGCAGCGTATTGGGCGGCGTGCCGATGAGCGTGCCAACGCCGCCAATCGACGCGCCGTAAGCGATGCCCAGCATCAGTGCAACGCCAAAACGCCGCGCGAGCGTCGCGTCGTCGGTGTGACTGGAGACGAAGTCGATCACCGAAATTCCCACCGCATACATCATGACCGCCGTCGCGGTATTCGAGATCCACATCGACAGGAATGCCGTCGCCACCATGAAGCCGGCAATGATGCCGCCCGGACTGGTGCCGACGCGGTGCACGATGGACAGCGCGATGCGCCGGTGCAGCCCCCAGCGCTGCATGGCGGCGGCAATGAGAAAGCCGCCCAGAAACAGGAAAATCAGTGGGTGGGCATAGCTCGCCGCAACGGCCTTTTCATCGGCGATGCCGAGCAGCGGCATGACCGGGATGGGCAGCAGGGCGGTGACCGGCACCGGTGCGGCCTCGAACATCCACCAGGTCACCATCCACGCCGCCAGTGCGACGAGCTTCCAGGCTTCGGGCGACAAGCCCTCTGGCGTTGGCATGGCAAGCAGCACGAGCATCACCAATGGCCCCGCCACCAAGGCGAGCAGGCGCGTGGTTGAAATACGGGCAGCGCGCTGCGGCCCCTCACCTTCACGCATGACCTCTTGTTCCTTCCCGGCACTCATCGTGACGCTCCTCCTTTTCGCGAATACATCAAGACCCTGGACGCCAATGCCTGAACGGGGCGCAAAGCATCATTGAACGCTGCAAATCGCTGGGTCGTTTTCGAAACCCCATCGGCACGACCGGCAGCGCGTCCGGACGAACCCGGCCCGACGACTTCGCATCGGTCGTCAGTGCAAAAAGGGTCCGAGTGGCCGGGCGCGAAGACATGGTGATCCGCCCCGCCACGGCGCATGATGATCGGTGTCAATAATCCTAGAAACCGCCAAACCCGAATACGGCACCTGCCCACTGCCGATCTTGATCACCCGCCCTCGACGAGTCGCGATACCGCCTGCTCGATCGCCTCCGCCCGCCCTTCGAGCAACAGTACGTCACCGGCCCGGAAGCGCGCATCGAGCGCCTGTCCCGGCATGCGAATTGCCCCGCGGCGCACGTCGACGAGCTTGACACCCAAGGCATCGAACTGAAGCTCCTGCACGGTCCGGCCCGTCGCGTAATGCCCCTCGTCCAGCAACACCGGCCGCATCTGGCGCGGATAATCGAGCGCCTCCGCGCGGGCTTTGTCGGGCTCCGTCGAATGAAAGAAGGCGCGCAGTGGCGCATAGTCCACGGCGCGGATTTCGTTGATACGTGCATCGACCTGCGACGGCGGCACATCGATCATGACCAGCAACTGGCCGGCGAACGCCAGGCTACTTTCCAGCCCCTCGGGAAATACCGCTGCGCCGGCCTCGAGCAGAGCCTGTTCACTGCGGCCGTGGGCACTGCGCACGAGTATCGGCAGCTCGACGCCGAGAGCGCGCACATGGCAGACGATGCGCTCGGCGACCGCGGCGTCTTCCATCGTCAGTGCCAACGCACGCGCGCGATCGAGCCCCGCCGCCCGCAACACGCCCGGCTGGGTGGCATTGCCGAACAACACCGGGTCGCCCGCGGCCGCCGCGCGTCGCACGCGCTCCGGGTCCATGTCGAGCGCAATGGCCGCAATACCCTCGTCGGTCAACACGCGCAACACGTTCTGGCCGAGCCGGCCAAAACCACAAATGATGACGTGCTGGTCGTAGTCGCGGCTGGCCTCGGCAATTCCCGCCTCGGGTTGCGGCACGCGGCGCGCATCCGCCTGCCGCGACAGGCGCGCCGCCAGCGTCTGATTGAAGCGCAGGATCAGCGGCGCGATCAACATGCTCGCGACGAGACCAGCAAGAAGCCACTGTGCCACCGTGTCTTCGATAAAGCCCAATCCGAGGGCTGACGCCACGATCAGCAGGCCGAATTCACCCCCCTGGCCCAGACACAGAGCGGCACGCCAGGCGTCGCCACCCGCATGACCGCCAGCGCGCACCAGGGGTGCAATGATCAGGGGTTTAACGACGACCAGCAATGCTGCGACGAGCAGGACGGCAAGCGGTGCGGCGAGTAACACACGGGGATCGAGTTGCATGCCGACGGTCGCGAAGAACACGCCCAGCATGAGGTCGCGAAATGGCCGGATGTCGCTTTCGATCTGGTGGCGAAACTGCGTCTCGCCCAGCAGCGTGCCGGCCATGAATGCGCCCAAGGTAGGCGAAAGGCCCGCCAGCATGGCAACCCCTGCGGCGGCCGCGGCCATCAGCAGCGCGCTGAGCATGAACAGTTCGAGCGACCGCGTCGACGCCACCCAATGCAGTGCGGGCGGGAGCGCCCAGCGCCCGAGCAGCACGAGTCCGGCGAAAACCAGACCCGCCTTGAGCAGTGCAGCGCCCAGCGCCACACCGAGCGCGGACGGCTCGGCGGCCATAACGGGCAAGGCGACGAGCACGAGAATGGCGGCGATATCCTGCAGCAACAGAACGCCGGTGACGACACGCCCATGTGGCGCGGGAAGTTCCCGTTGCTCGGCGAGTTGCTTGAGAACGATCGCCGTCGACGACATGGCAAGCGCCGACGCAATCACCAGCGCCGTGCTCAGCGGCAAACCCATTGCCAGCGCGATGGCGCCGAACAGCAGCATCGACACGCCAACCTGAGCACTGCCGAGCCCGAGCACGAGCCGCCGTGCAGCCATCAGGCGCGGCAAGGAAAGCTCCAGACCGACGGTGAACATCAGCAGGACGACGCCGAACTCGGCGAGCAAACGCATTTCCGCCCCGTCCTGAAGCCAGCCCAAACCGAACGGCCCGACCAAGACGCCGGCAGTGAGATAGCCGAGAATCGGCGACAGCCCGAGGCGCTGGCAGAGCGACACCATCGCGGTGGCAACGGTCAACGCAACCAGCAGCTGCAGCGCGACGGTGTGGTTCATGCTTCCTTGAATTTTGAAACCTTAGTCAGAGGCGCCCAGGCATCTGCCCATGGCGGATATCCACCCAGACGCGATAGCCGCAGGAGCGATCCCTGCGACAATGGGTCACGCAGTCAGGCGGCGCCCCAGCCGCGGAATCATGCCGCCTGCGCGCGAATCCGCCGAGCGATTCAGATGTCGGCCGAGAAAAAGGCGCCTTGGATCGGAGAACCCAAGGCGCCGGCCAGCTTGCGATCAACTGCCGCTGATCTCGATCTTGCGTGGCTGCAACTCAGCTCGCTTAGGCAGATGCAGGGTCAGCTCCCCGTTCTTCATTTCGGCACGGATCTTGTCCGCCTCAAGCTCGTTGCTGAGGGTGAAGCTGCGCCGGAAATGGGTTGCGTTCATGTCCGCATACAAGGCGTCCATGTCCTCCGGCATGTCGATTTTGGCCTGCGCTTCGATCGTCAGCGTCTTGCCATCGACCTGCACGTCGAGCCTCTCGCGCGACACGCCCGGTAGGTCTGCCTTGAGCGTGATACCGCCGGAATCCTCGAAGATGTCGACCACCGGGCGCAAAACCGCTTCGCGCTGGCTTGCCTCGCTGCGCTGAAGATCGCTTGACTCGCGGGTCTGTA